>DASPNK010000322.1:0-4052 GCA_035626575.1 Planctomycetota bacterium
TCGTCCCGGTCGTCGCTGGTGACGAACTTCAGGTCGAACCGCTCCGGCATGTTGAAGTCGAGCTGGATGGTGCCGAGCTGCCAGTCGCGGCCGATGGCGTCCTGCACCACGAAGTCGATCTTCGGGCCGTAGAACGCGCCGTCGCCCTTGTTGACCACGTACTCGACGTGGTTTTCGCGCAGCGCGTCGGCGAGCGCGCCTTCGGCCTTCGCCCAGAGCGCGTCCGAGCCGAGGGACGCCGCGGGGCGGGTCGAAAGGTACACCTTGGGCGCGCCGAAGCCGAACAGCGCGTAGGTGTCGGAGATCATCTTCAGCAGCGAGGCGATCTCGCCTTTGATCGCGTCGGGCGCCGCGAAGATGTGCGCGTCGTCCTGGCAGAAGGTGCGCACGCGGGTCAGCCCGCCCACGACGCCGGAGCGCTCGTAGCGGTGCAGACGGCCGAAGTCGGCGATGCGCATGGGAAGCTCGCGATAGCTCCGCTTCTCCATGGCGAACACGTAGGTGTGCGACGGGCAGTTCATCGGCTTGACGCCGAAATCGCGGTCGTCGAGCCGGCTGACGAACATGTTCTCGCGGTAGTGGTCCCAGTGGCCCGACTGCTTGAACAGCTGCGCGTCGAAGATCTGAGGGGTGATGACCTCCTGGTAGCCGTACTCGACGTACAGCTCGCGCATGTGCTTCTGGAGGCGGTTGTAGATCGCGGCGCCCTTCGGAAGGAAGAAGGGGCTGGCCGGCGCGATCGGGTGCATCATGAACAGGCCGAGCTCCTTGCCCAGCCGGCGATGATCGCGCGCCTTCGCCTCCTCCAACCGCTTCAGATAGGCGTCGAGGTCCTTCTGCGAGGCGAACGCGGTGCCGTACACGCGCTGCAGCATCGGCCGCGACTCGTCGCCGCGCCAGTAGGCGCCCGCGATCGAAAGCAGCTTGAACGCCTT
Source organism: Planctomycetota bacterium (assembly GCA_035626575.1). GTDB lineage: Bacteria > Planctomycetota > CAIWVZ01 > DASPNK01. The sequence continues at coordinate 936 of DASPNK010000322.1, forward strand.
GATGTACCCGGTGGACGGCACGTGCGGGCCGCGGCAGAGATCTTCGAACGCGCCGCCGCCGTGCCGATAGACGGAGATCTCTTCGGTCGGGTCGAAGCCCTCGATGAGTTCGACCTTGTAGACCTCTCCCTGCGCCTTGAACTTCGACAGCGCGTCGCCGCGCTCGAGCGCGCAACGCTCGAAGGCGGTGTCGGCCTGGACGATCTTCGCCATCTCCGCTTCGATCTTCGGGAGATCGTCGGGGACGAGGCGCACCGGCAGATCGATGTCGTAGTAGAAGCCTTCGTCGGTGGCCGGGCCGATGGTGAGCTTCACCTCCGGCCACAGCCGGACGATGGCGTCGGCCATGACGTGCGAGGCCGAGTGGCGGATGACCTCGAGGCCGTCGGGCGACTTGTCGGTGACGATCGACAGCCGGCAGTCGGCGGTCAGCGGACGGCGAAGATCGACGATCTCTTTGCCGTCGTCGATTTTCCCGCCGAGGCACGCCTTCCCGAGGCCGGGACCGATCTTCAGCGCCACGTCGCGGATCGTCGACCCGTACGGAACGTCGAGGACTTTTCCGTCGGGCAGAGTGACGTGCAGAATCGGGGCGGCTGGTGTCATCGCTCTCGTTGCTTTCTCTCCGTCGCCGAGGCGGCGGAGACGGCGTCCGGCCGAAGCCGGACGCGAAAGCCGCGACGCGCAAGGCGTCTCGGCCGGGCGGCCTAAGGACAGAGCGGACCCGTCGACCAGCCCGAAGGGCCTTCGTGATACGCGTCCCGGGCTCCTCCGTCAACGGAGCCCGAAGGGCCCGGGGCTAACCGACGCGGACGGTCGCGGCGACCGACGGCACGCCGTTCCGGACCACGAAGAGCAGGTAGTAGCCCTGCACGGCCCAGGTCGCGTTCTTCGGGCGTTCCACCATGAGCCGGTAGTCCGCACCTTCCGCGCCGCCGCCCAGATAGGTCGCGGTCCGGATCGGCAACTCGAGGTACCGCTGGTCGAAATCGAAGTGGTGGGAGGCGGAGCCGGGGCGGATGAGCGTCGCCTTCAGGTGGCCCGGCGAGGGATCGACGTCGAACGCCGGGCCGGTCGGCGCCCCGTCGGAGCCTGCGTCGCCGAACGGGATGCGGACGTCGACCGCGAACGCGGGATCCTCCGCGGAGGCGTACGCGAGGGACCCCGACGGCACGGCCAGGACCGTCGGGCGCGGGCCGCGGAAGAGGTAAGGCGGGCTGTAGATCTCTCCGCTGTGCCGCGCGGGGACCGACGTCGGCGGCACGGTGAAGGCGTCGACGTAGTCCTCCCCGCCCGCCACGAGCACGCGGGCGTCGGGGAGCAGCACCGCGACCGCGTGGTACAGCCGCCCGTGCCCGAGCGCGGCGACGAGGCGCGTCGACCCCGCCGCTTCGGGCCCCGCGCCGGGATCGTAAAGCTCGCAGACCAACTCCGGCTTCCGCGACTCGGCCGGCGCGTTGTGATAGTCGCTCCGGCTTCCGCCCAGCACGAAGACCGTCCCGTCGGGCAGGATCACGGCGTTCTGAAAGACGCGCGGCCGCGCGAGCGGCGTCTTCGCGCGCCAGCGCATCCGGCGCCAGTCGAATTCCTCCACGCTCGGCGCCGACGCCTGCGCGTCGAGACCGAGCGGCGCGGCCGTCGCCTTGAACCCGCGCGACCCTCCGAAACGAAGCACGCGGTTCGGCGCGCCGGGCGTGTGCAGGAACGTCGACGAGCCGTAGTAGCGGTCGATCACGGGAGCGACGCGCACCGGATCGGGGCGACGCGGGTCGACCGCGATCGTGCAGGAGAACGCGCCCTCGTTCGCGAGCTGATAGGTGCGGAAAGCGCCGTTCGGAGCGGGCGCGGCCTCGCCCGGCCGGCGAACGACCTCTCCGAAGTACTCGAAGTGCGTGTCGCCCGCGACGAAGACCTCTTCGATCTGCGGATCGTCGTTCCCCAGCAGGAACGCCTGCGGGTAGAAGCGGAAATACTCGGGCGGGCGCGGAACCTCGGGCAGCCGGCCCTGCGTCGGCGGCGGACCTCCCGTGAAGCCGGTCGGGCCCGCGCGCGCGCCGAGCTCATGGAAGACGTACGTGCCCGGCGAACCGATCACCGCGCGCGCGAACTCCCAACCGTAGATGAACCGGCCGTCGACCACGCGCACGTTCGCCGAAGGCGTCGCGGGCCAGAAGCCGTCGGCTTCCAGATGGTCGCCGCACAGCGCGTCGAGAGTGCCGCCGATGACGATCGGCGCACCGGCTTCGAAGTCCTGAAACGGGCCGTCGAGATGCACGCCCGGCACCGCGATCGACGACGGGTAATAGCGCGACCGGATCATGTCGGGTCCGCGCACCCAATAAGGCCCGAAGGCGCCGCCGCCGGGGAAGAACGCCCACACCGACGCGATGGACGAGCACGGGAAGCAGTCGTAGGGCCACGTGCGCGGCGGGTCGTAGACGGGTTTCTGCTCCACGCCGTCTTTCACGTCGACGAACGGGACCGCGACGCATCCGCCGGGCGCCGGCGCGCCGAGCGCGAGGTTCGGCAGTCCGCCGCACGCGATGAGACGCCCTTCGGCGTCGAACGTGTGCGACGCGCAGAAGAGGTTGAACGCGATCTCGTTGTCGTAGCCGCATTGCACGCACGACGTGGAGACGCCGGGCGCCGGCGGTTGCGGAACGGAGTGCAGCGTCACCGGATCGGCGGGGTCGAAGCGGTACGAACGCGTGCCCGAGTGGAGCGCGTAGTACCAGAGCAGCACCTGCCCCTTCATCGCCCCGACGGAGAACAACGCGGCGTGGCCGATCTCCCGGTCCGCGAACGCGGGCGGACACGGCGACGGCCGGCCCGGCGAAGGCGGCGGACAGGCGCTGCAGTCGCAGGGCGGCGGCGGATCGGGAATGACGCCCCACACCCACGGCCCGGCGAACTGCCCGACTTCGGCCGGCGGCGGAGACGGAGGGTGCTGGGCGAACCCGGCGGCGGCGATCAAGCCCGCCGCGAGCGCGGCGGCGCATCGCGGGAGCCCGTCGCTCGCCGCCGGGTTCGCGCCGAGCAGGGCCATGCCGTCCTAATAGGTAGCGGCCTCGCCCCGAACCTTACGCGGCCGGTCGCGCGCGCTTGCACTCCGCCCCC
>DASPNK010000323.1:0-6408 GCA_035626575.1 Planctomycetota bacterium
TCGCCGCGCTTTGCGGGCGATCGTCCGCCGCCTTTCGGCGTCCTCGGCGCGAGAACTCTGACGGACGAGGCGAGGCGTTTCGTCCTGCTCGGCAGCCGATTCGTCGACGGCCTGTCCGTGGCGGCGCGCGGGGAGGACGGCTCGCGGTCCCGACCCCACGTCGTCGTTCGGAACGGCCCTCCGGTCGTCCTGCGGCTGCTTGCATCCAAGACTCTGGCCGGCCGGATCAGGGACCTGCCTGACGGGTGGGCGCCGCGCTCGAGAGCGTGGATCTACGCCGATGCTTCGGAGGCCTCGACGCACCTCGGACGCCTCCCGCCCGTCGCGGTCGCCGCAGACGGGACGTTCCGGTTCGAGGGGGTCGCCGCGGGCCGATTCAAGGTTTACATCCGGACGGAGGGTCGCGCCGTTTCAGAGTCGCGCGTCGTCGACGTCACGGACCAGGATGTCGTCGCCGACGTCGGAGCGCTTCATGCGACTCCGGGACTGATCTTCCGACGCGTGCGGGTCATGAACGAGGGAGCGCCGGTGGGCGGCGCCTTCTTCTCGGTGCGGGGCGAGCTGGGCTCTTCGGGCGGGCGTTGCGACGCCGACGGCTGGTTCGAGTTCCCGACCGTCGCGCAGGAAGTCGGCACGGTCGAAGCGCGCTGGAAAGGCCTTCGCGCCGCGGCCGCCTTGTGCGGCGCCGCCGAGCTCGAGCTGCGCTGATCGGCGCGCGCCCTCGGGCGGCGCGATCGGCCGTCTATCGTGGGCGCGTGGGCGTCATGGACCTGAACGAGGACGCCGCGGCAGGCGGAGGCGCGGGAGCGTCGAGCCTTCTTCAGGGGCTCGACCTGCGACGCGCATCGGCGCGGCTGGTCGCGGCCCTGACGCGCGTGGTGGGGCCGGCGCGGCTGGACCTCGCCGAAGACGCCGCGCAGGACGCGCTCCTGCGCGCGCTGAAGGCGTGGCCGGTCGGAGGGCCGCCCGCGGATCCCGAAGCGTGGCTCGTCGCCGCGGCGCGGAACGCGCTGGTCGACCGGCTCCGTCGGGAAGCGGGCGGGGCGCGCGCGGCGCGCGAGCTGGAGTCGCGATTCGCCGGCGCCGAGGCGCCCGCGGCCGACGCCGCCGCGGCGGCGCGCGACGAGCCGGTCCGCGACGACGATCTGCGTCTGCTCTTCCTCTGCGCCCATCCCGACCTTGCGCCGGAGGCCGCCGTCGCCCTCGCGCTCAAGGAATGCTGCGGCTTCGGCGTGCCCGAAATCGCCGCGGCGTTCCTGCTTCCGGAGCCGACGGTCGCGCAGCGGCTGGTGCGCGCGAGGCGACGGCTCCGCGACTGCGGCGCGACTTTCGAATTGCCGGACGCGCGCACGGCGCCGCGCCGCCTCGAAGCGGTGCTCGACGCGCTCTACCTGCTCTTCAACGAAGGGTGGCGCGCCTCGTCGGGAGAGGCGCTGACCCGGCGCGAGCCGATGCTCGAAGCGTTGCGGCTGGTGCGGGAGCTGGCCGCGTCTCGGGCGGGGGACGCGCCCGCGACGCATGCGCTGGCGGCCCTCATGCTCTTCACTGCGGCGCGCCTTCCCGCGCGCACGGACGCCGCCGGCGACGTGGTGTCGCTCGCCGACCAGGACCGCGGCGCCTGGGATCGCGGGCTGCTCGCCGAGGGGTTCGCGCGTTTCGAGCGGTCGATGGGCGGCGACGTCGTCACGCGCTTCCACGTCGAGGCCTCCATCGCGTCGCTGCACGCCATGGCGCCGTCGTTCGAAGCGGTCGACTGGGGCGCCGTCGTCGATCGCTACGACCACCTGCTCGAGCTGGCGCCGACGCCGGTCGTGCGATTGAACCGCGCCGTCGCCGTCGGCATGGCGCGCGGGGCCGCGGCGGGGCTGGCGGCGTGGGAAGAGGCGGCGCGGGATCCGGCGCTCGAGCGGTACGCGTACGTGCCCGCGGCGCAGGCGTTCCTCCTCGAGTGCGCCGGAGACGACGCCGGCGCCGCCGCCGCGTGGCGGGACGCGGCGACGCTCGGCGTCAACGGCGCCGAGCGCGCCTATGCGCGTCGACGGGCGGAGCGCGCCGCGCGCCGGGCGGGCGCGGACGGGGAAGGGCCCGCGCCGTGACGGCGTCGCCCGGCGCCGAGCGCCCGCGGGGGCGACCGATCGTTTTCTACGACGGCGCCTGCGGGCTTTGCCATCGCTTCGTGCGCCGGGTCGCCGCGGCGGACGCGGAGGGGACGCTTCGCTTCGCCCCGGTCGGCGGCGCGACCTGGAATGCGACGTTCCCCGGTCGCCCTCCGCCCGAGCGTCTCGTGTTCCTCGGGGCCGACGGAACGTCCGCCGAAGGCGCCGAAGGCGTGCTGGCCGCAATGACGGCGGCGGGCGGGGCGACGGCGCGCCGTGCGCGGCGGCTGCGTCTGATCCCGCGGCCTCTGCGGACCGCCGGCTACGCCGTCATCGCGGCGGTTCGCCGCCGCATCTTCGCCGCGCCGTCCGGGCCGTGCCCCGTCGTTCCCGACGACCTCCGGGCGCGGTTCCTCCCTTAAGCGCTGCTAACCTCGCGGCGCCCATGGCGACCACGCCCGTCCCCGGCGATTCCGCGTCGGCCGGATCGTTCGAAGCGAAGCTCGAGGAGCTCAACGCGCTGATCGGCGCGCTGGAGAGCGGCGACCTCGGGCTCGAAGACGCCATCCGAACCTTCGAGAAGGGGCGTCGCCTCCACCACGAGCTGCTGCAGGTGCTCGCGGGCTACGAGCGACGCATCGAGGTCCTCACGAAGACCGCGACGGGCGAAGACCTCGCGGTGCTCTCGCCGGAGTTCGAAGGAGAGGCTTCGGGCGCGCTTCCGACGCCGTCGCGCGCGCCCGCGCCGCCCCCTCCGCCGGCGCCGCCGAAAGCCTCCGGGTCGTCGCGGAAGAAACCCGCGTTCGACGACGACGTCCCGTTCTGACGCGTCGCCCATGACTCGCACCGCCCCCGAGATCCTCGCGAGGGCGTCGGCCCTCACCGACGCCGCGCTCGACCGCGCGCTCCCGCGGGAGGACGACGCGCCCGCCGAGGTCCACCGCGCGATGCGGTACTCGGTGTTCTCCGGCGGCAAGCGGCTCAGGCCGGCGCTCGCGATCGCCGCCGTCGAAGCGTTGGGTCACCCCGCCGAGCGCGCGTTGCCGTCGGCCTGCGCGGTCGAGCTGGTGCACGCCTTCAGTCTGATTCACGACGACCTGCCGGCGATGGACGACGACGACCTCCGCCGCGGCCGTCCGACCAACCACAAGGTGTTCGGCGAAGCCACGGCGATCCTCGCCGGCGACGCGCTCTGCGTCGTCGCGTTCGAGGTGCTCGTCCGCGACACGCCCGACCGCGCCGTCGCCGCAGATCTCGCGCTCGAGCTGGCGCGGGCTTCGGGGACGCGCGGGATGATCGGCGGCCAGATCCTCGACCTCGCCGCCGAGCGGCGGGCGCCCGACGCGGAGACGGTCGACCGCATCCATCGTCTCAAGACCGCGGCGCTCATCCGGGCCGCCTGCGAGCTGCCGGCCCTGGCGGTGCGGGCGGCGGCCGACGCCGCCGCGCGCCTTCGCGAATACGGGGAGTTGCTGGGTCGGGCGTTCCAGATCGCCGACGACGTCCTCGACGAAACGTCGACCCCCGCCGAGATGGGGAAGGGCACGCAGAAGGACCAGTCCCGCGGGAAGATGACGTACCCGGCCGCGGTCGGCCTCGAGCGCAGCCGCGCAGCGGCGCAGGAATTTGCGGAGGCGGCGGTCGCCGTCGTCCGGCCGATCGACCGCGCGGGCGAGCTGGCGACCCTCGCCCGCTTCACCGTCGAACGCACCCGCTGAGCCCGTCGGGGACCGGGGCGCTTGCGACGCCCGGCGCGGGACGGCTGCTATCTTCCGCCCTTGACGCCGCCCTCCGCGGCGCCCCCGACGCCTATGGGATTGCTCGAGCGCATCAACGACCCCGCCGACCTCCGGAACCTTCCGGTCTCCGAGCTGCCGAAAGTGGCCGACGAGATCCGTCGCCTGATCACGGCGACGCTGGAGAAGAACGGGGGGCACCTCGCTTCCGGCCTCGGCGTGGTCGACCTCACGCTTGCGCTGCATTACGTCTACGACTTCCTGAAGGACGTCCTCATCTGGGACGTCAGCCATCAGGCGTATCCGCACAAGATCATCACCGGGCGCCGCGAGTCGTTTAAGACGATCCGGCAGCGGCACGGCCTCGCGGGCTACACGAACCCCGCCGAGAGCCCGTACGACCACTACCTTTTCGCGCACGCCGGCTCGTCGATCTCCACGGCGCTCGGGTACGCCGTCGCGCGCGCGCACGACGACGACGCGCGGTCGGTCGCGGTGATCGGCGACGCGTCGATCGCCTGCGGCATGGCGTTCGAAGCGATGAACCACGCGGGCGTCGAGAAGAAGGGCAACCTCCTCGTCGTCCTCAACGACAACGAGATGTCGATCTCGAAGTCGGTCGGAGCGTTCTCCGAGTACCTCTCGCGGGTGCGCGTCGGCGGCTTCTACAACGAGGCCAAAGAAGGCCTGCACAAGCTCCTGAAGTCGGTGCCGCTGGTCGGCGAGAAGCTCGACCGCGCGCTGGAGGAGACCAAAGACGCGGTGCTGCGCATGGTCGCGCCGGGCGGCGCGGTCTTCGAAGCGCTGGGGCCGCGCTACTTCGGGCCGGTCAACGGCCACGACATCCCGCACCTGATCAGCCTGCTGCAGGACCTGAAGCGTCAGAAGGGCTTCATCCTCCTCCACGTCATCACCGAGAAAGGCCGCGGCCACGAGCGCGCCGCGGGCGACCCGATCGGCTTCCACGGCGTGTCGCCGAAGGTCGCGCCGGTTCAGCCGCCCGATCTCGAGTTCGCCGCGCAGGGCGAGAAGACGTGGAGCCAGATCTTCGCGGAGACGGCGGTCGAGCGCGGCCGCCGCGATCCGGACCTGCACGTGATCACCGCGGCGATGCCCGACAACACGGGCGTCGCCAAGTTCCAGAAGGTGTTCCCCGAGCGCACGCACGACGTCGGCATCTGCGAGCAGCACGGCGTGGGGTTCGCCTCCGGCCTCAAGAAGGCCGGCAAGCGTCCGGTGGCGGCGATCTTCTCGACCTTCCTGCAGCGGGCTTACGACCAGCTCTTCCAGGAAGTGGCGCTGAACAGGGTCGGCGTGGTGTTCGCGCTCGATCGCGCGGGCGTCGTCGGTCCCGACGGCGCGACCCACAACGGCTGCTTCGACATCGCGTACCTGCGCTCGTTCCCGGGGATCGACCTCTACTCGCCCCGCGACGAGAGCGAGTTCAAGGCGATGTTCGACCTCGCGCTCGACCTCGACCGCCCTGCCGCGCTCCGCTACCCGCGCACCTTCGCGCCGCATCCGGCGAAGGAGCTTCCGGTGCGGCGCGAGCTGATGCTCGGCCGCGCGGAGACGCTGCGCGTCGGCCGCGACGTCGCGCTGGTCGCGCTCGGCCACCTCGCCTACCACGCGATGGAGGCCGCCGACCTGCTCGCGGCGCAGGGCGTCTCGGCGCACGTCGTCAACGCGCGCTTCGTGCGCCCGCTCGACGTCGAGCTGATGGCCGAGCTGACCGAGCGCTTCGAGCACGTGTTCACGATCGAAGAGCACAACGTCCGCGGCGGCTTCGCCTCGCACGTGCTCGAAGAACTGGCGCTCCGCCGCGCCCGCGCCGACCGCATCCGCCCGATCGCGATCCCCGACGCCTTCGTCCCGCACGGCGCGCGGTCCGAGCTTCTCCGCGAGCTGCGCCTCGACCCCGCGGGCCTCGCCGCCCAGGTGGTCGAAGTCCTCGCCGGCCACACGACCGCCGCCGTCCGTCCGGCGGTCGTCTGACGCGCGACGCGCGCCGCGAAGCTCGGCGACCTTCGCCGCCGTCGAGGGTCATCCTGCGCTCTTTCGCGCGCGGCGGAACGGCGGCGTGCGCCGCGAAGTCCGCCGCCGAGAGGAGCGCAGTTTCGCCGCACGCGCCGCGCGCGGCGACACTGCCGCGCGGAGCGCCGGCGAGCCTTACGACCCTCGGCGCCGTCGAGGCTCATCGGACGATCGGCGAAGCGGGGCCGTCGCGCGCGGCGGAGCGGCGGCGTGCGCCGTGAAATCGGACGCCGTGAGGAGCGCAGTTTCGCCGCACGCGCCGCGCGCGGCGACACTGCCGCGCGGAGCGTCGGCGAGCCTTACGACCTTCGGCGGCGTGGTGGCTCATCCGGCGATCGGCGAAGCAGGGCCGTCGCGCGCTTCGCGGGCGACGGTCCTGCGCTCCGTAGCGCGCGGCGCAGCGACAACGTGCGTCGACGTCAGGCGAGGCGGAAGACCGGCGAAGCAGGGCCGTCCCTGCGCTCCGCTACGCTCCGGGCGCGGGCCGCTGCGGTCCTGGCTGACTGCTGAGGCGCAGGCGGCGGCGCGGCGCTTTGTAGACT
>DASPNK010000324.1:0-3200 GCA_035626575.1 Planctomycetota bacterium
GTGGGCGTGGTCGGCGCCGAGCGCTTCGGCGACGCGTGTTTCGGCTTCGGCGATGAGCACTTCGGACTCGTCGAACCGGCCGAGATCGCTGAGGCAACGGCCCAGGTTCGCGCGGAAGAGCGCCGCGATCCAATGCGCCGCGCCGAGGCCGGCGTCGGCCGCCGCGACCGCTTCGCGGTACACGGGCTCGGCGGCCGCGGCGTCCCCCGCGTCACGCAGGAAGCCCGCGAGGTTGTTCTGCGCGATCCACAGGTCGAGGTTCGCGCCGAGGCGGCGGCGCCCTTCGACCAGCCGCCGCGCGAGGCGGATCGCCTCCTCGCGCTCGCCGCGCCGCGCGGCGGCGCCCGCGACCTCGTTGAGCGTGACGAGCGTGTCCGCGGCGTCGGCGCCCAGGCGCCGCGCGCGCAGCTCGTAGACGTCGGAGAGGATGCGGTCGCCCTCTTCGACCTCGCCGAGGCGGGTCAGCGCGACGCCGAGGTTGTGCCGGGCCGACAGGGTGAGCGGGTGTTCGGCGCCGAGTTTGGCCGTCATCCGAGGCGCCGCCGGTCGCAGAAGCTCCGCAGCCTCCGCGGCCCTGCCGAGCACCATGAGGGCGACCGACAGGTCCGAGGTCGCCTTCAATGCGTCGGTCCCGTCGGCGCCGGAGGCGGACACGTACAGGCCGAGCGCCTCCTGCTGCAGCTCGAGGCCGCGCGTCGCGTCGCCGCGCTCCTTGGCGAGTTGAGAGAGGATCTCCGTCGCCGCGGCGGCGATCGCGGACCGCTCCGGCGTCGGCTCGGCCTTCGCGAGCGCGACGACGTCCGCCGCCGCACGCTCGGCCTCCTCGGCGCGCCCGAAGTGCCGGGCCGCCCGTGCGACGCCGACCTCCGCGCGGAGCCGGTCGGGATCCGAACGCCCGAAAACCGACGCGAGCGTCGCCGACGCCGCGACCCAGGCGTCGCGCGCCTCCTCGTACCGCTCGACGCCGTAGAGCGCGCGCGCCCGGTCGAGCGCACCGCGCAGCCGTTCGCGGTCGTGCGGCGCGAGAAGCTGCGCGGCGAGCGCGTCGGCGCGATCCGACTGCTCGAGCGCGCGGTCGTACCGCGCGAGCTTGAGGTACAGCTCGCGGAGCCGCGTCCGGAACGCGAGCTGCACCGCGGGGCGGTCGGGGAAGCTCTCGTCGAGGCGCGCCGCGGTGCGGTCGAGCGCGTCGACGAGGCGCGCGTCGGCGCCGTCGCGTTCCGGGTCGACGCCGGACAGCGCGTCGAGCCAGTGCGCGAGCTGGCGCCGCGAGAGCTCTTCGGCGTCGCGCGCCGCCGTCTCGTTGCGTCGCGCGGCTTCGAGCGCTTCGCGCGCCGCGGCGTCGCTTGCGCGCGCGTCCTCCAGCGCGCCCACCGCGAGGGCGAGGAGCGCCGTCAGCACGACGGTCGCCGCCGCGGCGGCGACGGCCGCGCGCCGGCGTCGCCGCGCCGCCTTGACCAGCGCCCGCCACGCGGTCTCCCGCCGAGCTTCGAGCGGCTCGCCCGCGAGCAGCCGCCGCACGTCGCGCGCGAGGTCGCCCGCGCTCGCGTAGCGGCGGGCGGGGTCCTTCTCCAGCGCGCGGAGCGCGATCGCTTCCGCGTCGCGGTCGGCGGTCGGGACCCTCCGGGACGGCGGCTCGGGCGGGCGCTGCGCGATCGCCTCGAGCGCGGTTCTGAGGTCGCCGTCCGCGTCGCACGGCGGCGCGCCGGTCATCAGCGTGTAGAGGACCGCGCCGAGCGCGTACACGTCGGAGCGCACGTCGACGGCGTCTTCCCGGCCCGAAGCCTGCTCGGGGCTCGTCCACGGGAGCGAGCCGAGGAAGCGGCCGGCGGCGGTGGTGACGTAGTCGCCCGGCGTCAGGCCGGCGGTCTTGGCGAGGCCGAAGTCGAGGACGCGCGGACGTCCCTCGCGGTCGACCACGACGTTCGTGGGCTTGAGATCGCGGTGGATGACGCCCTTCCGGTGCGCATGGTCGACGGCCTCGCAGGTCTCGGCGAAAAGCGCGAGCGCGGCGTCGGCGGCGGGGCGCGCCCAGCCTCCCGCGCGCGCGGCGACCACGGCCGGGCTCGCGTCGAGCGGCGCGCCGTCGACCAGCTCCATGACGACGAAAGGGCGGCCGTCGGGCAGCGCGCCGCCGTCGTACACCTGCACGAGGCGCGGGTCGCGGAGCGAGGCGACGATCTCCAGCTCGCGCTCGAATCGACGCCGCGCGCTGCGCGAGCGCCCGGGCGCGTCGAAGAGGACCTTGAGCGCCACGCGCCGCCGCGTCGCGACGTGCGTCGCCGAGTAGACGACGCCCTGGCCGCCGCGGCCGATCTCCTGCAGGTCGGCGTACCCCGGCGCGACCGGCGTCGGCGCGTCGTCGCGGAGGGCGTCCCGCACGGCGGCGGCGAACGTCGCCTCGTCCTCGAACCAGGCCTCGCTCACGGGTTCAGCCTTCGTCGCGCACCTGCTCGGCCACGTGGGCGCGCAGGCGCTTCAGCAGGCGGGACTTCGCCTGGTAGACCGAATCGACGGAAAGCCCGAGCGCGGCGGCGACCTCGGCGGGGACGCGCCCGTCGACGGCGACGGCTTCGAAGGCCGCGAAGTCTTTGGCGTTCGACTCGGCGCGGACCTTCGCCGTCGCGAGGCGCACGTGGTAACGGCGCCACTCGGCCTCGAAGTGCGCGTCGAGCTCGGGGTCGACGCCCGGCTCGGTGAGGCTCTCCGGCGCCGTCGCGGCGTGGTCGAGCGCGTCGCCGCCGCGACGCCGTCGACGCGTCGCGGCGCGCACCACCGCGGTCCGCAGCCACCCGCGGAAGGTGCCCCGCGCGCGGTCGTACTCGAACTCCGGCAACGCGCGGTGCGCGGCGGCGAGGATCTCCTGTACCACGTCGTCGGCGTCGGCCGGTTGGAGGCCGGCGCGCCGGGCGAAGGCGAACACGACGTCGCGATAGCGGTCGTCGAACGCCCGCCACGCCGCCGCGTCGCCGTCGTCCTTCAGCCGCGCGAGGAGGCTGGCGTGCGTGGAGACGTCGAGCGACACCGCGCAAAGAATACCGGGCGCGGCCTCCGGAAGAGAACCAGCGCCGCGGACGGGCGGCCGTCGAAAGGCGCTTCGACGGCCGTAAACGCCGCGGCGGCGGGCGGCGCCGCGCGGGGCGGCGCGAAGTCTGCGGTCGCGTCGCGTCGCCCCGCGCACGGGATCAGCCGTCCAGCAC
>DASPNK010000325.1:0-2425 GCA_035626575.1 Planctomycetota bacterium
TCGCCGCCCTGCGCGGGGCGCTGGACGACCCGTCGCCGCGCGTGCGGCTCGCCGCCGCCGGCGCGCTGGGGCGCTTCCGCGAGCCCGCCGCCGCCGAGGCGCTGCTGGAGCGCGTCGCGAAGGAGAAGTGCCCGCTTCCCCGCGCTCACGCGCTCCGATCGCTCGGACGAACCCGCGAGAAATCGGGCGTCCCGGCCCTCGTCGCCGCCGCGGCCGAACGCGGCACGTGGAACGACGTCGTGCCGCGCTTCGCGTTGGAGGGCCTCGCCGAGATCCGCGACCGCGCCCATGAGCCGGTCTTCCTCGCCGAGCTGGCGCGCACGCGCCCCGACCTCGTCCGCGCCGCAGCGGCGCGCGGGCTGGCGGAGATCGGCGTGGGCGCCGAAGACAAGGCGCGGTTCCGCGAGCCGCTCGAGAAGCTGCTCGACGAAGGCTTCCACGTCGCGCGCGCGGCGATCGTCGCGTTGCGGGCCCTCGGGGATCCGCGCGCGGGGACGGCGCTCCGACGGTTCGCGGAGCGTCGGTTCGCCGACGGACGGCTGAAACGCGCCGCCCGCGTCGCGGCCCGGACGCTCGCCGCCGGCGTCTCCGCGCCCGAACAGGTCCAGGCGCTCCGCGACCGCCTCGACCGCGCCGAAGACGAGGGGCGTCGGCTGCGCGACCGCCTCGAGGCGGTCGAAGACAAGCTCAAGGCCCGCGCGGCCTCGCCGCCCGACCGCCGCGCCCGCGGCAAAGGCGGTCGCGGCGGAACGGACCGGCCGAAGCGGAGGCGCCGGCCGCCGCGGCGGTGAGATTCGGGGCGCCGGCCGAATACGGCGCCCGCGCTCCCGGAAGTCCGGGGCCGTTCGTCACGGGGGGACGCGCTTTGCAGATCAACTCCGGCGTCACTTTTTATCAGGCGGCCGTTTACGTGGTCGCCCTGCTGGTGGTCGGTTGGGTCGTCGTCGCGGTCGTGAACAAGATCGGCGAAGTGGCGATCCGCCGCTCCGAGGCCAAGGCGAAGAACGAGCAGGAATACCTGCGCCAGATGCTGCGCGAGATCGAGGAGATCAAGCGGCGGCTCGGCGCGGACGACTGATCCCCGCCGGCCCTCCGCTGTCCTCCGCGCAGGACCCGTCGCGGCTCGCGGCGTCCGGCGCCGCGAGGCCTCGAATCCCCCGGAAAACCCTCGGTTTTCCCTTCCGGCACGGCCTTCGCGAAACCTGACCCGCGTCGCGTCGCACGCGGCGGATCGCCGCCCGACGCGGGAGTCGAGCCATGAAGATCGTCCGCATCGCGCCGTTCGTCATCGCCGTCGCCGCCGTGGCGGGGTCCGCCTCGGCGCCGGCGGCAGAGCTTCGGCGTCCGCATCGGCGCCGACGACGGTCGCACCGCCTTCGGCCTGAGCTTCGGTCGTCGCGACCACGACCGGCGCGACCACGGTCGCCGGCACGAACACGGCCGCGGCGACCACGACCGGTACGACAGAGGCCGCGGGCACGGCCACGGCCGCGGCCACGCCCGCCGCGAGTGGGTGCCGGGCCGGTACGAGACCGTCGTCCGCCAGGTGTGGGTCGAGGGCTGCGAGCGCCGCGTGTGGCGCGAGGCCGTCTACGAGACCGTCTACGACTGGCTGGGCCGCCCGGTGCGCCGGTGCGTGAGCGAAGGGCGCTGGGAGATCGTCCGCGAGCCCGGCCGCTACGAGACCCGCTACGAGCAGGTCTGGCGCGAGGGGTACTGGCGGGACTGCTGAGCGGCGGTCACGCGGCGGCGGGTCGCGGCGGCGCGGAAGGCGTCGCGACCCGCGCCCACCGGCCCTGGAACAGCGACATCAGCGACACGTACCAGAAGCCGGTGAAGAAAAGCAGGAGGAAGGGCAGCGCGCCGTAGAGCCCGCGCGACACCGCATATCCCACCACGACGGTGAAGTAGACCGCGAAGACCAGCTCGAGCATGGGGACCCAGTTGCGGACGCCGCGATACCGCTTCTGCACCCAGGCGCCCGCCCCCTCGGCGCCCTGCGCGTACTTCGGCGTGCGCACGAAGCCCGTGCGATGCCCCACGAGCGCTTCGACGACGGCCTTCGCCTGGTTGACGGTGAGGCCGATGCCCACCGCGAGCATCATCGGCACGGCGCCGATGCGGTCCTTCCAGTCGCGGTAGCCGAGCATCTGCGCGACGGTGTAGAAGGCGACGACCGACGCGGTCGCCATCACGAACATGCCCGCGTCCACGAGGCCGCCGAGCCACGGGTCGACGACGCGCGCGCGGGCCGCCATGACCGGCAGAGTCAACACGCACATGCCGAGCATGAGGAGGTACGCGAGGTTCCCCGTGAGGTGGAAGAAGGCTTCGGTCTTCACCGACAGCGGCGCGTCGCTCCGGAGGACGCGGCCGAGCACCTTCCGCATCACCTGGACGCTCCCCTTCGCCCAGCGGTGCTGCT
>DASPNK010000326.1:0-3674 GCA_035626575.1 Planctomycetota bacterium
CGCGGGCGCGGCGGCGACCGCCGCGGCGCGCGGCGACTGACGTGAGCGGCCTCGGGACGGCGATGCGGGCGCTCGCCGCCGCGGTCGGCCTCGCGCTGCTCGCCTGGGCGCCGACGGTCGACGTGCGGAAGGCCGATCCGAGCGGCGGCGTCACGCCCGAGGCGTTCGTCGCGTGGGCGTCGGGCGTCGCGATCCTCGCCGGCGCGGCCGCGGCCGGACGCGGCGCGCGCCCCGCCGCGGCGGCGACGGCGTTCTTCGCCGGCGGCGCCGCGCAGCTCGGGCTGACGCAGCCGCTCTGGCTCGAGCACCTCGAGATCCGCGGCCACGAGATCGGCGTCGGCTGGAATCGCGTCTTCGTCGCCGTGATCGCGGCGCAGGCCGTCGTCACGGCGGCGCTCCTGCGCGGCCGCGTCCGAGCGTGGATCGCCGGCGCGCGGGCGCTCGGCCCAGCGCGCCGCTGGGCGCCTGCGGCGGCGCTCTTCGTCGCGTCGTCCGCGCACGCCTGCCTGTTCGTCCCCGCGGGCTACTACCGCTCGCTGGCGACGCAGGTCGTCGTCGCCGGCGCGCTGTGCGCGCTCGACCTCGCGACGCTCGTCGCTTTCGCGACGGAGGGTCGAGCGCCCCGCGCGGGCGTCGTCGCCGGGATGCTGCGGCCGGACGACGTCGATCCGCCCCCCGGCTTCGCGCGCCGCGCCGCGCCGTACCTGCTCGCGGCGTTCGCCGTCGCGACCTCCGCGACGCTCGCGCATCGGCCTCTGGAGACGCTTCCGCACGTTCCGGACGAGCTGGCTTACCTGTTCCAGGCGGAGTGCTACGCGCGCGGCCGCCTCGACGCGCCGCGCCCGCCGTTCCCCGAGGCGTTCGAGGCCTACTGCGTCGACGTCGACGCGACGCGGTGGTTCGCCGCGACCCCGCCCGGATGGCCCGCGGTGCTCGCGCTCGGCGTGCGGTTCGGCGCGCCCTGGGCGGTGAACCCGCTCCTGTCCGGCCTCGCCGTGCTGCTGCTCCACGCGTGGGTGCGGCGCGCCTGGAATCGTCGCGCGGCCGATCTCGCCGCGCTCCTCCTCGCGACGTCGCCGTGGTTCCTCTACCTCGGCGCGTCGTACATGACGCATCAGGTCTCGCTGGTCTGCCTGCTCGCCGGCCTGCTCGGCGTCGAAGAGGCGCGCCGTCGCCGCGCCGCGTGGCCGGCGGCGCTCGCCGGCCTGGCGCTCGGCTGGCTGTTCCTCGTGCGCTCGCTCGACGGCCTGCTCCTCGGCGGGCTCGTCGGCCTGCGCGCCCTCGGCGTCGGCGCCCCGCGCGCGCCGTGGCGCGCGTCGCTCGCGCTGGCGACGGGGTTCCTCGTCGTCGCGCCGTGGATCCTCCCGTGGAACGCGCGGTACACCGGCGACCCGAGCGTCTTTCCGATCAACGCCTACGTGGACCGCCTCTGGTACCCGGGGGCCAACCGTCTCGGGTTCGGAGAGGACGTCGGCAATCCGCCGAAGAGCTGGCGGCTCCTCGATCCCTATCCGGGTCACGGCGCGCGCGACGTCGCGTTGAACACGAACCAGAACCTGTACACGCTCGACGTCGAGCTGCACGGCTGGCCGATCGGTTCGCTCGCGGCGATCGCCTGCGCGGTCTGCCTCCGCCGCCGCACCCGACCGTTCCTTCCGATCGAGCGCTACGCGATCCTCACCGCCGCCGTGCTGTGGGCCGGCTACTCGCTGTACTGGTTCAGCGGCGGCACCGACTTCGGGCCGCGCTACTGGTACCTCATGCTGCCGTCCGCGCTTCTTCTCGGCGCGGGCGGCGTGCGACGCTGCGTCGCGGCGTTCGCCGCGCCGCGCGCGGGCGCGTCCGACGCCGCGACGTCGGGCGACGCCGCGCGCCGGGTCGCGGCGGCGCTCGTCGCTCTCGTCGCGTTCGGCGTGTTCGTCTTCGTCCCGTGGCGGGGCTGGCGCCGCTACGTCGAGTACCGCGGCTTCCACTCCGACTACGCGCGCCTCGCGCGCTCCCCCGAGCTCGAAGGCGCGCTCGTCTTCGTGGAGACGGCGCCCGACGCGACGTCGGATCGCGACTCCGCGCGGGTGCTGACGTCGCCGTTCTTCACCTCCGCCGATCCCGCCGAACGCCGCCGCCCGGTCTTCGCGCGCAGTCTCGGCCCGGACGCCGACCGCGCCCTGTCGGCGGCGCTGCCGGAGCGCCCCGTCGTCCGGTTGCGGGGGCGCAGCCTCTCGAAGTCCGGTCGGGTCGAGCGGCTCGACCGGTAACCCGGCGACGCCGCCGGAAGCCCAACGGGTTGTTGGTTTTTCGGATTGCGCGGCGTGGTCCCCCGCGCATGGGGGAGCGCCTGAGCGCCGCCCCCACCGGTCGGGGCGACGCTGGCCGCGGCGTGGCGCGGGCGGTTCTCCGCAGCCGTTTCCTCCGCCTAACCGGCGGATAGATCAGAAGTTATCGACGGAACGTACGCGCTGACCGGAAAATGGCCGGCCGAAGCTTGCACGTCGGGAGCGTCCGGGGTAAAGGAGGAGCCCGAAGGAAGAGTCGCCCACCGAAAGGAGCGGCGGCCCTCGTTCGGCCCTTGAACTCACGTGCTCGACTACGCCTACCCCACCCCGCTGACGCTCGATCAGCGTTTTCGACTCTGTCTGCCGGTCGAGGCCCGCGAAGGCCTGACTCCCGGCCCGGACGGCGTCACGTCGGTGGTGATCGGGCGGCTGCCGGAGGAGCCGTGCCTCTGGCTGATGACCCGGGAGCGCTACGCGGCGTTCCTCCAGCGCATCTCGGCGCGCGCGGGCGACTCCGCAAGCGGGCGTCGGCTCAAGACGCTTCTGATCTCCAACTTCTCGCGCGTCGCCATGGACGCTCAGGGGCGCCTGACGTTGCCGGAACCCCTCTGCAGGTCGGTCGGCATCGGGAAGACGGTGCGCCTCGTGGGTCACGGGGAGGAGCGTACCGAGATCTGGGCGACCGAGGCGCTTCAGAAAGTCATGCAGGAGGAGGGCCCGAAGGCGCTCGACCTGCTCGAAGACATCTTCGTCGCGGAAACCGCGGCGCAGGCCAGAAACATCGACGGCGCCGGCCCTTCGGCCGGCGTCGGAGAGGGCAGCGGACGCCGCGGGTGATCCCGCCGGGGCGTTCGAAGGGGGACGGGATCCATGTCGGATGCGAGCGGAGGGCGCGAACCGCACGTTCCGGTCATGCTTGACGAAGTCGTCCGCATGCTCGCCCCGGAGCCGGGGGAACCGGCAGCCGATTTGACGGTCGGCGCGGGCGGGCACGCGCGGGCGATTCTCGAGCGGACCGGGCCGGACGGGCGCCTTCTCGGAATGGATCGCGATCCGACGGCGTTGAGGGCGGCGCGGGGGGTTCTCGAGGCGTTCGGCGCGCGGGTCGTCCTGCGCGAAGGAGCGTCCGAGACCCTCCGCGAAGTCCTCCGCGAGGCGGCGTTTCCGCCGCCGGCGATGATCCTCCTGGATCTGGGCGTGTCGTCGATGCAGCTCGACGATCCCGCCCGCGGCTTCTCGTTCCGCGGCGACGGCCCGCTGGACATGCGCATGGGCGCCCGGGGCCGGACCGCGCGCGACGTGCTCGGCGCGCTCGACGCCGACGCCCTGGAGCGGGCGCTGCGCGAGCTGGCCGACGAGCCGTTCGCCCGGAAGATCGCCCGCGCGGTCGCGGCGCGCCAC
>DASPNK010000327.1:0-20305 GCA_035626575.1 Planctomycetota bacterium
TGACCGCCCGCGTTGGGCGTGCAGCCGGTCACCGAGAGGGTCGCCGCGCCGCCCAGCAGCGGCGGCGAGGCGAAGAGCGTCGGGACGCCGGCGCCGCACCCTCCGCCCAGCGTGAACGTCGCGGCGGCGGGGACGGCCGACGGCGTGAAGCGCAGCGTGTCGTACCCGATGTTGCAGTCGGGGAACTGGCTGTTGGAGTCTCCTTCGCTCACCACGACCGATTTGATGATCGCCGAGGTCGCGACGACGCCGAAGAAGTCGGCCCCCGCGGCGGCGCCTCCGCCGCCGAGGTTGGAGATCGGGACCGTGCCCGAAAACAGCACGGCGCCGTTCGCGTCCTTCACCTGAACGGAGGAGAAGGAGAAGCCGTCGGCCGATTGGGACAGGTGGTCGAACCCGAACGCGGAGACCGGCGCGTCGAACGTCAACGTGAGGCCGTCGGCTTCGACCGCGGGGTCCGGGCCGGGTCCGAGAACGACGCCGCCCGGCGAGAGGACGTGCGCGCCCGTCGTCGCCGGTAGCACGTTGGCGGCGGGATTGGGCGCGCCGGTGAACCCCGCGGGCGTGAACGTGGCGGCGGCGGCGACGACCAGTAGCGGCGCTCCGGTCGCGACGAACGTGACCCCTCCGCGATGGACGCCGCTCAGATCAGTCCCGGGCGCGAGGTCGTCGAAGGTGACGGCGACCGGAGGGTTCCCCGCCGCGGCGTTGAACGCGGCGAGCGACGTGTGCGTCGTCACCTGGGCGAAGGACGGCGCGGCGAGGAGAGCGGCGAGGAACGCGGCCCGGACGAGGGCGAGACGACGTGCAGGCATGAGCGGACTCCGGGAGGCGCGGCCGCCCGGGGAGGGGACTCGCGCCGAGGCGGCCGAGTCTAAGGCGCGGCGGCGTCCGCGGGCGAGCCGCCGCAGCCGGTGCGTCCCGCGTCGGAATCCGCGCCGCCGGGGCCGGACGCCGGAAGACGTCGTCGCCGTCGCTCGGCCCGCTCCCGTCGCGCGAGGAGCGACCACGCCGCCGCCGTCGTCGCGCCGAAAACGGCGAGCCCGAGGGCGACCAGCGAAGAGACGAGGAGGGATCCTTCGACGGTCGACGGCGCCAGAACGGCGACGCCGGCGAAGGGCGTCGCCGCGGCGACGAGTCCGAGCGGAAGGAACGCCGGTCGCCGGCCCTTCGTAAGTCGCGCGCTGCGACCGACCGCGTCGAGCGACGACGACGGCTGGCCGAGCGCGACGGCGTACGCGAGGCAGAACGGCGCGCACGGGGCCGCGACGGCGAGCGCGACGGCGACGTAGAGGGCGATGGAGAGCGCGAAGACGCCGAGAACGCGAGCGTCGCGAACGGCGTAGAGGACGCCATAGACGACCGGTATGCAGACCAGGCCGGCGATGGGCGTCGCAATCGCCGTAGCTGCCGCGGACAGCAGCGCGAGCTCGAACAGGCGCGCCGCGTCCCACGTGATGCGCACGATCGCGGAGAGGGCGCCGGACGGCCGCGCCGGGGCAGACACGTACCAGACGGCGATGGAGGCGATGAGCGCGGCGACGGCGACCCACGCCGCGCACGCGAAGAGCCAGTCCACGCCGCGTTCTTGGTCGGCCGGGCGAAGTCCGACGTACATCGCCGTCGAGCCGGCGACGAGCAGGGTCGCCGCCGCAACAAAGACGTCGAGGTGCGCCAGGAGAAGACGCGCCGCGTCGGCCGCGATCCGGCCCGCGGCGCGTCGTCCCACCGCGGTCGGCGTCTTCAGCTCTCCGGTCATGAGGCGACGGCGCTCGGCGACGAGGCGAACACGATGCAAGGTACGCGGGCACGGCTCCGGCGCTTCGCCGAGGTCGGCCGACGCCTCGCCAAGCAGGGCCTCCGCGCGCTTCGCGTGCTGCGGATCCGCGCTCCTTCGCGGAGCGTACCATCGCGCCGCACGTGCCGGCGCGGGAACGATGGCGGACGGCCGATCGGGGGCGGACGATTGGTCCGCACCGGCCCGGCCCGGAGCGCAGAGGAGGGACGGCGGCCTCGTCGTTCTTCCGCCGTACCAAGTCCGTCGTACGCCTCGCCGCGGCACGTCGCGGCGTCCGATGAAGATCGGGGGTCCTCGCGCAGCACTCCGCCCCCCGACGACGCGGCATCGACGTCGTCGCCCGCGATTTCAGTGGTTTCGAAGCGCACGCACTGCGGCGTCTCGGCGCGCGGCGCGCCGCAGGCGCGAGCCCGACGTTCGCGTCGAAGCTTCAGCCTTCAGTGCGGCCCAGGCGGCGCCGGCTACGGCGCTGCAGTACGCGAGCGCCGCCGCGAGGGCGGCGCCCGTGGCGAACGCGGCGGCCTGCTGCGGCGGACGCTCGCCGAACAGGAGCTCCGGCACGTCGACGTAGGCGGTCGCCGTCGCGGCCGCAGCTCCGAGCGAGAGTCCAACGGTCACCGCCGTGCGCCGCCCCCAGGTCAGATCGAAGCTCCGCCGCACGGCTTCGAACGTCGGCGCGCGCTCCAGGAGGCACGCTCCCGGCGCCGCCGCAAACGGCGCCGCCGTCGCCGCGGCGAGGACGACGCCGATCCAGGGCGCGACGGCTTCCAACCCGGCACGGCTGAGGAAGCGCAAGGAGTCGGCAAGAAGGCTGATCCCGAAGATCACGCCGATCGTCACCGTCGCTTCCGCCAGCAGCACCGGCAGGAGGAGCGCGCCGAGCGCGACGACCACCGCCGGCGTCACGGGTCGTCCCGCGGCGAGCCGCGCCGCGTCGACCCCGAGGTCCGTCGAAGCGCGGCGCGACGCGAGCGCCGCCACGACCATGGCGCCGTGGGCCGCAGTCCACGGCAGCATCCACACGACGTGAAACCCGACGCGCTCCTCCATGGCGCCGCGGGCAGCGCAAAGGCCTCCGAAGGCCGCGGCGTAGACGAGCGTCGGCCAACCGACCCACACTTCGAATGCGTGAATCACCAGCCGACCGGCGAATGCGGCGAGGGTCGGTCGCACAGTGCGACGCGTCTCGGCGTCCGCGCCCGCGTTCGAATCCGAGGCGGGCGTCAGGGGGACTTTCGGCGGAAGTCGCCCGTCCGCGCGCGCCTTCTGTCGGTCGGAGTTCCCGGAAGGCGGATGCACCGAGGTCTCGGCGTCACGCGTCGATCAGACCGCCGCGGGCGAATACGGAATTCCGCGCTGGGCGTGGCGCCAGGCCAGAGCGACCGCGAGGCACGGGAACGTCCAGACGACTTCGGTCGCGAAGAGGGCGAGCCACGGCGTCGGCGTCTTGGAGAGGAGCGCCGGCAGGTGGAGGTAGGGAAGCGTCGCGCCCGCGGCAAGCACCATCGTCAGGGACGTTCGGCGACCACGGGTCGCCGCCGCGCTCCGCCGCAACGCCGCCAAGACCCCTACGCCCTCGGTCACGCACGCCGCCGGGGCGAGGCACCACGGCGCGAAGGCCGCTGCCGCGGCGATCGGGGCGCACACCATCAAGAGGACGAAGGACGCGGCGTTCAGCGCGTCGGCACCCGTCCAGATCATGCCGTAGACCGGAAACGCGACGACGAACATGACCAGGACCGCGATCGCCGCCGCGAGCGCTCCGAGGAGCGCCAGGGGACGGATGCTGCGCAACGCTCGTCGGACACGGTCGAAGCGCGGCCCCGTGCGCCCGCGCGTCGAGGGCTCGGTCCCCGGCAGCGCGGCGATCGCCGCAATCAGGCACGCCGCGACGCCGAACGCGGCCGCGGCGATCAGCGCAAGCCATGCGGAGGATCGGCCGGGTGCTCGCGGCGCCCAGGGAGCGGCGATCGGGCTCAGCGAGAGTCTCACGACCGCCCCGAGGACGACCGCCCCCGGCACGAGCGTCCACGCATGCCGCGGCCAGGCGCGCGCCGTCGCCGCAGAGAGCTCGACGTACGAGCTCCAGATGGAACGGCGGGCGCGGGCGGGCGCCGCGTCCGCCGTTTTCTCTTCGGCGCGGGATGCGATCCGTTCGTCGCCGACGTCGCCGCTCATGCGCGCTCTCCGACGGGGCTCTTCAGCCTACCGACGCTCTGCACGAACGCCGAATCTCCGTCGTCGACTCTTCGAAGAACGCTGCGCCGCGCCGCCGCACCGCGCTACCTCTTCCAGCAGACCGCCGTGTACCAGAACTCGGAGATACCGAGCACGCCCTTCATCCGGTCCTTGCCGCGCTTCGACGCGAGGTCGTTCTTCTTCGCCGTCGCGTAATCGTCGACGTGCTCCCAGCGGATCTCGAAGCCGTGGTGCTCCAGCGTCCGGCGGATCGACGCGTGCGAGTACGAGTGCGGGTGACCCTTGTCGATGCCGGTTCTGGACAGCACCCGATGGATCTTCGTCCCGAGCGGCGTGCGGATGTTGACCTTGAAGAAGAGCGTGCCGTCGGGTTTCAGGATGCGGCGGATCTCCTCCATGACGAGGTCGGGCCGCTGCGTGTGGTCGAGCACGTTCTCGATGATGACGAGGTCGGCGAAGAGATCCGGGAACGGCAGCTTCTCGCCCTGCGTCGCGACGTACTGCACGCTCCGGTCGCGGAGATTCGAGAGCTCGCCGTACTGCGCGTAGTAGTCGGCGAGCGGATCGACGGCGTGGCGCCGGCCGAGATCGAAGAACGTCGCGATGCCGATCGGGCCCGACCCGACCTCCACGACCTCGCCGACGCGATCGGGCGGCGTGCGGAGGTGGGGGACGACGAGCTGCTTGTACTTCGCGGCGTTGTTCCGGTACCAGGTGAGCTGGTTGCCGACGCCCTTCGCGATGCGTTCCGCAACGCCCTTCCAATAGGCCTTCTCGTACTCCTGCGCTTTTTCCCACCGCGTGGCGGCCATGCTCGCTCCCGGCAACGCTCCCGTCGCGCCGCCTCGGCGCGAGGCGACCGGATCTCTTTCGGCCGGCGGGCGGGCGCGGTCGAAGCGGAGCGGTCGCGCACGCTATCAGCCGCCCCGGAAAAGGCGACCGCCCGCGCGGGATGTCAGCCGGTCTCGAGGTCGCCGCGCAGCAGGCGCTCGACCGCGGGCTCCGGACCGAGCACCACGAGGCGATCGCCCTCTTCGAGCATCACGTCCGAGCGCGGCAGCATGCGTCGTTCGACGCCGTTCCGGTCGAGCTTGGTGACGGCGAGGATCGTGACGCCGTAGTGCTTCCCGAGGTGGCTCTCCCCGACGGTGCGACCCTGGATCGCCTTCGGGACGCGCACGGATTCGAGGCGTCCGCCCGGCGGCAGCTCGAACCAGTCGGGGCTCGACGCGTCGTCGGTCTTCAGCGGCGCCATCAGCACGTTCTGCCGGAGGATCTGCCGATCGACCGCGCCGAGGATGTCGCGGCGCGTCACCACGCCGAGGAACGTGCGGTCGGTCTCGGACGCCACGACCGGCAGGTGTCCGACGTCCTGCAGCCAGAGGCGCCGGTTGACGTCGACGATCCGCTCGTCGGGCGTGCAGACCGGGATCTCCTTGGCGAGGTCCTGCGCGATCACCGGCGCGCCGGCGTCGATCCCCTGCAGCGCGCCCTTCACGTCGTGCAGGTCGATGGCGCCGGTCAGGCGGCGCTGGTCGTCGCCGACGTACAGGTGCAGCGCCCGGGTTTCGGAGAATCGGCGCACCACGTCGTCGAGCGAGCGCGACTGCGGAAGGATGTCGACGTCGGCGCGCAGCAGGTCCTTCACGCGCAGCGAGCGCAACACGCGCTCCTGCAGCGGCCCTTCGGTCTCCACGCCTTTGCGGCGCAGCTCCTCGGTGTAGATCGACCCCGGCCGGAGGCGCCGCGCCGCGGCGCGTGCGATGAACGACGTCACCAGCAGCGGGAGGATGAAGCGGTGGTCGTCGAGCATCTCCACCGCCATCACCACCGCGAGCAGCGGCGCGTGCATGGTTCCGGCGAGGGCGCCGGCGACGCCGACCTGCGCGTAGTACACGGGGTCGACGGTGTTCGCCGCGCCGAAGACATGCTGAACCCCGTGCCCGTACCACGCGCCGAGCGCGGCGCCGATCATCAAGGTGGGCGTAAAGACGCCGCCCGGCACGCCGCTGCCGACGCTCGCCGACGTCGCAATGATCTTCAGGACGACGAGCCAGCCGACGAAGGCCGCGGTGGTCTGGTCCTGAAGGATGTGCATCGTCGCTTCGTAGCCGTTGCCGAACACTTCCGGCCACGCCAAACCGATGCCGCCCACGACGGCGCCGCCCAGAGCGGTCTTCACCGGTACCGGGAGCTTCAACGCTCCGAAAGCGCGCCCGCCCGCCGCCAGCGAGTACATGAAACCTGCGGCGAGCACGCCGCACGCCAGACCGAGCGCGGCGAAGGACACGTACTCCCATTCGCTCTTCATCACGAAGACGATGGGGTCCTGCAGGGCGGCGCCGATCACGGCGGACCCGCGCGGGCGCAGAAACGGCCCCCGCTCGAATCCGAGCGCACCGCCCGTCACCACCGCCGCCGCCGCCGCGATGCCCGCGGCGCCGAGGATCCTCATGTTGAGCGTGCCGACGATGATCTCGGCGACGAAGAGCACGCCCGCCAGCGGCGTCGAGTACGCGCCCGCGACGCCCGCCGCCACACCCGCGGCGGTGAGGATGCGATAGCTCTCTTCGGAGAGGTTGAGGACGGCGCCCATGCGGGCCGCCGCCGCCGTCGCCATCTGGATGATCGGACCTTCGCGCCCGATCGAGCCGCCGGTGAAGATCCCGCAGAACGCCGCGGCGGACTTCCAGACCGCGGCGCGCAGACGCGTCGCGCGGCGCCCCAGCGTCACGACTTCCATGACCTCCGGCACGCCGTGCGCCGCGGCGTCCGGACGCCGCCGCGCGGTCAGCACGACGCCGGCGAGAAGGCCGCCCGCCGCGGGCACGACGACGATCAGCCACGAAGGCTTGAGCGCCGAGATGCCCGACGGCAGGTCGTCGTCGTGGAACAAGAGGCGCACCGATCCGTCGAGCAGCGCGCGGAAGCCCTCGCCGATCAACGCGCCGACGACGCCGACGACGGCGCACAACGCGAAGAAGACCTGGTCTTCGCGGCGGCGCAGAAGCGAGGCGATCCGGCGGGCGAAGCCGCGCGTCGCGGGCATGGGCCGCAGGTTAACCGCGGCGCCGATCGCGGCCGCGCGGCGCGCTATCTTCGGCCATGCCCGGACGCGCCCCGACCTACGGCTCCTACCTGCAGCTCGACCTCCTGCTCGCGGCGCAGAACCCGCCCGACTACGAGCGTCTCGAGCCGTCGGAGGCCCCGTCGGCGCGCACGCGCCCGCTGCTTCACCACGACGAACTGCTGTTCATCGTCGTCCACCAGGCGTACGAGCTCTGGTTCAAGCTGATCCTCCATGAGCTGTCGCGGGCGCGCGACCTCCTCGGCCGCGTCGCGCCGCACAAGCCGACCACGGTCGACGAGCGCGACGTGCCGGAGATCGTCCACACCCTCGAGCGCGTGAACGAAGTGCTGCGGCTCGCCGTCGACCAGTTCGGCGTCATCGAGACGATGACGCCGCTGTCGTTCCTCGCCTTTCGCGACGCGATCACGCCCGCCTCGGGCTTCCAGTCGGTGCAGTTCCGCGAGGTCGAGATCCTGCTCGGCGCCGACGAGGCGAGGCGCGCGGTCGCGCAGGGCGTGTTCGACGGTCTCCTCTCGCGCGGCGAAGCGGAGCGCCTCCGCGCGCGCCTCGACGAGACGACGCTCAAGGACGCGCTCCTCGACTGGCTCGGTCGCACGCCGATCCGCCGCGCGTATCCCGAGTTCGCCGCCGAATTCGCCGCCGCCTTCGACGCCTACTGCGACGACCAGGCGCGTCGGCACGCGGCCAATCCCTACGCGCCGCCCTCGGAGCGGACCGCCGCCGCCGAGCGGGCACGTGCGGCGAAGGCCGCGGCGCGCGCGTACGTGCTCGAGGGCGATCCGATCGCGGTGCGCGCCAACCAGGCGTTCCTCTTCATCACCACGTACCGCGAGGAGCCGCTGCTTCGCTGGCCCGCGCTGCTTCTCGATCGGCTCGTGGAGTTCGAGCAGCGTTTCCGCGCCTTCCGCTTCCGCCACGCGCGCATGGTGGAGCGCATGATCGGCGCCCGCACGGGGACCGGCGGTTCGTCGGGCGTCGATTACCTCGACCGCGGCTCGCAGCAGCGGATCTTCGGCAACCTGCTTGAAGCGCGGAACTTCCTGCTCGATCGCGCGCGCCTCCGCGACCTGCCTCATCCCGAGGTCTTCCGCTTCCGCTTCGAGGGCTGATCGCGCCGGCCGTTAGACTCGCGCGCTCCCCGGAGCGGCGGAGGTCTTCCCGTGCGCAGGCTCATCCTGGTCGTTTCGATGCTCGCGGCCGGCGCCGCGGCCCAATCTCCCGATCGCGACATCGAGAAGGCGCTCGAGGCGCTGCTCAAGAAGGCGGCGCCCGCCAAAGACCTCGACGACGCGAAACGGAAGGAATCGGCCGACGCGTTCCGCGCCGACGTGAAGGCGTTCGCCGACGCCTGGGCGCCGCGCGCGGGGCAGCTTTCGACCGGCCTGTGGCCGCTCGGCCGCGCGCTGCTGCTCGCCGGGCGGCCGGGCGACGCCGTGCCGCACCTCGAGGCGTTCGTGAAACGCCGTCCGGACTCGCCGGACGTCGAAGAGGCGCTGCTGTCGCTCGGTTCGGCGTACCTCGACGTGCTCGAGTACGAGAAGGCGCGAACGCTCTACGAAACGTTCCTCAAGGAGCGACCGGAAAGCGACCAGGCGACCGCCGCGCGCTATTACCTCGCCGTCGCGCACCTCGAGGCGGGCCGCGTGGACGAAGGCGTGGCGGGCCTCGACGCCGTCGCGGCCTCCGCGCCGCAGCATCCTCTGGCGGCCGACGCGCGGCTGAAGGTCGTCCAGGCGCTCGCCGAAGCGGGGCGTGCGCCGGAAGCGCGCACGCGGTTGGAGGCGCTGCTGAAGGAGGCGCCCGACGGGCCCGCGCTGCAGGCGGTGAAGGCGCAGCTCGACCGCCTGGGCACGGTCGCTCCGGCGTTGCCCGCGGGCGACGGATGGATCGGCGGCGCGGTCGACCTCGCCGCCGAGAAGGCGAAAGGCCGCGTCGTCGTCGCGTGCTTCTTCGCCGACTTCTACGAGTCGAGCCAGGCGGAGCTCTCGCTCCTCGCCGACCTCTCCCGGAAGTACGCCGACCGCCCCGTGACCTTCGTCGGCGTCACCGCCTACTACCGGCGGAAGGTCAAGACGCCCGAAGAGGAGCGCGCGCTGCTCAAGGCGTTCCTCGAAGAGCGCAAGGTGCTGTTCCCCGTCGCCGTCGCGCCCGACTTCGCGACGCATCACGCCTGGGGCGTGGTCGCCGTCCCGCACACGGCGGTCGTCGACCGCGACGGCCGGATCGTCCACCAGAAGATCGGCGGCAGCCGCAAGGAAAAGCGCAGCGCCGCCGCCCTCGAAGCGGCGCTCGAGCGCGCGCTGCGGTGAGCGTCGAAAGGAGACGTCGCACTTCGGACAGGACCGCAGCGGCCCGCGCCCGGAGCGAAGCCTAGGGACGGCCCTGCTTCGTCGCTTCTCCGCCGCGCCGGGTCGGCTGAAGACCGACGATGCGGGCGCGTCCTCGGGCTTCGCCCTCGGGGCGGCGCCCCGCGGTCCTCGCGGGGCACGCCACAGGTTCTGGATTGCAGCGGCCCGCGCCCGGATCGAAGCGTGGGACGTCCCGGCTTCGTCGGTCTTCCGCGGAGGCCCCTCAGCGCGGCGACGGCGTCGCGGACGACGGCGTGTCGGCGCCCGGGGGGAGGCGGCGGCCGGAGACGATGAGGCGGAGGTTGACCGCGTTCAGCACGACGTGCAGGGCGATCGGCGCCACGAGGGAGCCGCGCTCGACGAAGAGCAGCCCGCAGAGGAAGCCGACGACTCCGGCGAAGATCGTCCAGGGAAGGAAGACCTTGTGCGGGAGGAAGTGGAGGAGGCCGAAGAAGAGGCTCGTCCAGACCACGCCGTGGGCGTCGCCCCAACCGAGGAAGCGGTCGTCGGCGATGAGCGGCTGGATGGCGCCGCGGAAGACGAGCTCTTCGGCCGCGCCGGACAGGGCGGCGAGGCGGAAGATCTGCCACTTGCCGAGGTGGCCGAGGACGCGACGGAACTCGATCTCCAGCTCCTGGAGGGCCTGCACGCGTCGCGCCAGGCCGAACGTGGCGGCGGTGATGGAGAGAGCGATGGCGGCGCCGAGGAGGAGATCGAGGGCGATGCGCGCCGGCGCGTAGGCCGGTCCCGAAAGCGATCCGGTCAGCCACCAGGAGGCGGCGAGGCCCGCCAGCAGGAGCGGGACGTAGACCAGCGTGGCGGCGAACGTGACCGGGACGGGGTCGCCGATTTCGGCGCGCAGCTCGGGATCGATCAGCGCGTCGAGGTCGTCGTCGGGAACCCGGGCTGGATCGTTCATCGGCGAAGCGCACGTCGAAGCCGGCGCGCCGCGACCATAGCATGGGCCCGCATGACCGAGTCCGTGCTCGCCGCCCTCGCGCGCCGCGGGGTGGTCTTCCCCGCGCCCGAGCTGGTCTT
Source organism: Planctomycetota bacterium (assembly GCA_035626575.1). Lineage (GTDB taxonomy): Bacteria > Planctomycetota > CAIWVZ01 > DASPNK01. The sequence goes on from DASPNK010000327.1 coordinate 10,475, forward strand.
CGCGGCGCCCGACGTCGACCCTTCGCGCTTCGAAGCGGGCGCCGTCGTGCATCCCGGCGCGCGACTCTACGGGCCGCGGACCGCCGTCGGCCGCGGCGCGCAGATCGGGTCCGCCGGCCCGATCTCCGTGCGCAACTGCGCGATCGGGCGCGACGTCGACCTCGCGTCGGGGACGTTCGAGGACGCGGTGTTCCTCGACGGCGCGGCCTTCGGCCCGTCGGGCCACGCGCGTGCGGGCACGCTGTTCGAGGAGTGCGCGCGGGCCGCGCACTCGGTCGGCGTGAAGCAGACCGTGCTGCTTCCGTTCGCCGTGCTCGGCAGCCTGATCAATTTCTGCGACTGCCTGCTCGCCGGAGGGACCGGCGCCGACGACCACAGCGAAGTGGGGTCGGGGTTCATCCACTTCAACTTCTCCCCGAGCGGCGAGCGGGGCGACAAAGCGACGCCGTCCCTGTTCGGCGACGCGACGCGCGGCGTCTTCCTGCGCTCGCGCCGCATCTTCCTCGGCGGCGGCGCGGGGGTCGTCGGGCCGCTGAAGGTCGGCTACGGCGCCGTGCTCGCGGCGGGCTCCGTCTACCGCAAGGACCGCGGCGAGGGCGTCCTGGCCTACGCCGAGCGGCTTCCCGACCGCGAGCGGCCGTTCGACGCGGTCGTCTTCCGCAACGCGCGCGAGAAGGTGCGGAAGAACCTCGAGTACCTCGCCCAGCTCGCCGCGTTGCGCGCGTTCTACGTCGAGGCGCGGCGGCCGCTCGCGGCGGGAGACGCCTTCGCGGAGGACCTCGTGCGCGCGGCGGTGCGTCTCCTCGACGGCGCCGCGGAAGAGCGCGTCCGGCACCTCGAGCGGCTCGCCTCCGACCTTCGTCGGTCCGCGGCGCGCCTGTCCGCCGACGGCGGCGACCCGGGCGCGGCGGAAATCGCCTTCCAGGCGCGTTTCGCCGAGAGCTTCGCCGCGGCGAAGCCGGCGTTGATGCGCATCGACCTCGCCGCGGAGCGCGCCCTGGGCGCGCGCGACGCGCTGACGCGCCGCGTGGGCGACGCCCGCTGCGGCTGCACGGCGTGGGTCCGCGGGTTGTCCAATTCCGACGTCGCGGAGGGGATCGCGCGCCTCGAGGCGGTCGCCGCGGCCTATCTCGGCGATCCGGCCGGCGCGCGCCGGCTGCTCTGAAAACGACGCGCGGCGCCGCCCCCCTCGGGGAGCGTCGCCGCGTCGACGTCGCGCGCCGCGGGCCCGCGGCGGGAGGCGCTCAGCGCTTGTCGGGCGCGTCGGCGGACTTCGCCTGGCCGCGCAGGACGACCGCCTTCTTCACCGGGACGTTCTGCGCCGGGTACTGGTACTGGTCCGGCGTCGAGCGGGACACGGCGTCGAGAACTTCGATGCCCGAGATCACCCTGCCGAACACGGTGCGGGTGAAGTCCATGCTGCGGTCCGTCTTGAGCAGGACCTCGAACAGCACGCCGTGACTCTCGGGTTGACCGAGGTTCCGCATCATGGACAGCGCGCCGCGCTCGTGGACCGCCGCGCTCACTTCGAGCGGGATCGGAGGCGTCGACGAGCCGCGCTCGCTCGGGATCATCCGCCCTTTTTCGGCCGGCTTGTGCCCGAGGGCCACGGTCGACTCCGCGACGATGCGCCCGACGATGGTGTCGGCGTAGACCCCTTCCGCGACGTTCTTCACGAACTGCGCGACCGTCGCGGGCGCGACGTTGTCGTAGAAGCCGAACGTCACTTCGCCCTGCGGGAAGGTGAAGACGACGTTCAGATCGGGGTTGATCGCCGGTTCCGCCATCACGGGGCGCGGGTACCGCTTGACCCACGCGGCTTCCGCGCGGCATTCGTCGAGGGCCGCCTCCACGTGCGTTCGCGCGCCGTTCTGCGCGAGCTTCAGCCGGTTGAGGGGATGCTGAGGGAAGGTCTCCTTCAGCGCCTCCAGCAGCGCGGTCGCCTCCTCGACCGCGCCCGCGTTGAACTGCGCCGTCGCGAGGTAGTACATCGCGTACGGCTCGACGGGCGACCCCTGGGCGCGGCCCATGTAGACCGCGAGCGGCTCGAGGGTCTGCGGCCAGCGCACCGGCTCGGTGAGGCCGGGCATGCGCGCGCCTTCCTTGCCGGCGGCGACCGGGCCGCGTTTGGGCAGCGTCTGCTCCAGTTCGAGCCAGAGCTTCGCCGGGCTGATTTCCTGGGCGCGCACGGGGGCGGCGGCCGCCGCGAGGGCGACGAGCGCGAGGGCGGCGTGCGAGAGGCGCGGGAGTGCGTTCATGGCGCGTCGTCCTTTCAGTAGGTCTGGAACCCGAGGCGGTTCCGGATCTCGTGGAGCATGCACTTGTTCAGTGCGGCCATCGACTTCGTGCGTTCGGTCTGAGCGCGCATCGCGTGGTGGTCGGACGCCGGGATCGCCGCCGGGTCGGGTTCGGCCCGTTGCGCGAGGCGGTAGATGAAGTGCGTCTTCGTGGTCGGCTCCACCGCGACGCTCGACACCGAACCTTCCTTCATCGCGCGCAGCGCGGGCTGCATCTTGAGGAAGGCGAGACGCGTCTCCTCCGGCGAACCGGCCGGGCCGCGGGGGACCGTCAGCTCGAAGACGCCGGTGTCGTGGATCTTCCAGCCCTTCTCCGCGGCGACCGCCTCGAAGCGGCTGCCGAGCGCCTCGTCGCGCTTGGGCTGGCTACGCATGCGCGCCTGCTGCTCGTGGCGCTGACGGATCTCGTCGATGCGCTTCGGGTCGGTCACGTTCTGCCCGCGGATCTCCTGGTCGGCGAGCCGCGTCGCCTCCTGCTTCGCCGCCTCGTCGAGACGCTGCATTTCGGCCGAGGCCGCCTGCTCGAGGGCTTCGCGCGCCGCTCGCGCCGCTTCGCCCGCCTTCAGGCCTCCCGCGGAGCCGAGGTAGCTCGCGACGAGCTTCTCCTTCTGAGCGGGGGTCATGGAGTCGAACTCCGGCACGGTGCTCGGCGTCTTCGCGTTCAGGCGCCAGAAGAACTGCACGGTGCGCTCGGTCTGAACGTCCGGCGACAGCTTGCCCGGCTCGGCGGCGTAAAGGACGCCGAAGGCCTGGTGCCCGAATCGGGCGTCGGTCGCGAAGGTGTGGCGCTCCGCCTTGTCCAGCCGGACGTGCGACAGGCCGTGTTTCGCGGCGAGCGCCTTCAGGTCGGCGCCGGGCGCGGTGAGCGCCTCCTGGAAGGCGACGCGGACGCGGCCCGACAGCCGGATTTCCTTGTCGATGATCGGGCGCAGGATCTGAAACGGCGTCTTCAGCGTCGCCGGATCGACCTTGGCGTCGGGTTGGAGCCCGGCGCGCTCCTCGGCGGGGATGAGTCCGTCGAGCCGCTCCTTGTGCTGCCGGTAGTAGGCGAGCGCCTGCGCGTAGCCGATCTCCTCGCGCGACCCCGAGCCGTTGTCGGGCGCGGCCGTCGATTGATCGGAGTAGACGTACTCGACGTCGACCGTCGCGGGCGCCTGGAACTGCGCACGCACGCCTTTGTCGTCATTCCAGAACCGGCGCAGATCCTCCTCGCGCGGCGGTCCGCCCGGCCCGGCGAACTCCTCCGGCGTGAACTGCAGGTACTGCAGGCGGAACCGGAAGTGGTTCGTCTTGTAGGCGTCGAACACCTCCTGCGAGGTGACGCGGACGTTGTTCGCCCAGAAGTCCTTGAGCTTCTGCAGCGTGCGCGTCTCTTTCCCGTAGCGGACGTACAGCTCTTCGGTCGGCCCGTCCTTCCCGGCCTGCCAGCCGACGCGCGCCTGCTCGAGGAGCGTCGGGTTCTTCATCAGCGGATCGGCGAGCCGGAACTCCTCGTCGGTGCACTCGAAGCCCATGGCGAGCGCCTCGGCGAGGCCGAGCATGTGTTCGTAGGTGCGATCGACCGACACCGGCGTTCCGGGCCGGTGCTCGAACTTCCAGAGCATGTCGTAGGCGGAGTAGAAGTCGCCTTCGGTGATGGTGCGCTGCTGTCCGTCGATGAAATACGACGCGCGGACCTTCGCGGGATCGGACGGAGGCGGCAGCTTCTGGTCGTGTTGAGCGCGGAGCTTCTCCTGCTCCTCACGGGTCCGCGGCGCCCGGTCGACGTCGCCTCTCCGGACGTCGTCGCGGGAACGCTCCATCTCCTTCTTGATCCGCTGCTGCTGCTCGGGCGGGAGCTTGTCGAAGTCGGGCGGCAGCTCGGGGGCCTGCGCGGACAGCGGCGCGACGGCCCAAAGCGACAACGCGAACAGCACGCGAAGGCGCGTGCCGGGGACGTGGAACGGCATGCGGAACACTCCGGGACAGGCGGCGATCGACGGTTTTCCGCCGGAAAACGAGCCGCGCACCGTAGCAGGCGGCCTTCGTTCCTCAAAGAACGCGACGACCCGCGCGGACGCTCCATCCGACGGTCGGAGCCTCGGTTCGAACCGAAGCGCGACGGAACGTGCCAATGACTATGAGACAGCCGTTGCCGGAGTTTACTGAGCGACCTCGACCTGCACTTGCGACGGTTCGTCGGCGATCGACTTCGGCGGATTGATGTAAACGGCCGCCGGGAGGGCGGCGACGCGGGGCCTACGGTTGGCGTACCGGATCGGGTTCTCGTCGAAGTCCCGGTCCAGCGTCGCTTGCCGAGCGGCGAGGACCTCCGGGGTACGTCCTCGGTAGACCGTTTCCGGCGTGAGGAACGCGATCCCGGAGTGGCGATGCTCGCGGTTGTACCAGCCGAAGTACGACCTGCAGAACTCGCGAGCCGCGGAGAAGGAGTCGAAGCGGTCCGGGAACTCGGGCTGGTACTTCATGGTCTTGAACGAGGCCTCGATGAACGGGTTGTCGTCGCTGGTGTGCGGACGCGAGAACGAACGGCGGACGTCGAGGTCCGCGCAGAGTTGCGCAAGGGACTTCGAGCGCATCGCCGCGCCGCGGTCGGCGTGGACGACCAGCTCGCCCGGGGCGACGCCCTCGCGGCCCACCGCTTCGCGGACGAGTCGTACGGCGTAGGCCGCGCTCTCGCGGTCGGCGACGAGCCACGCGACCGCGTAACGGCTGAAGAGGTCGAGCACGACGTAGAGGTGGAAATACGTCCACTTCGCGGGACCGCGCAGCTTGGTGATGTCCCAGGTCCAGACCTGGTTCGGCGCCGTCGCAAGCAGCTCCGGCTTGGCGTACGCGGGCCGTACGACCTGGGCGCGCCGCTCCTTGATCGCGCCGTCCTCGGCGAGGATGCGGTACATCGAGCGGACCGAGCAGGGCCTTCGGCCTTCGTCGAGCAACTGCGCGTAGATCTCGGGCGGCGCATCGTCGACGAAGCGGGGCGACACCAGGAGATCGCGGACCTCCCGCCTTACGGCGGGCGGGATCGCGCGCGGCGGCGGCGGGCGCTTCCGCGCCGGGGCGCGGGCGCGCCGCGACCGGTAATAGGAGGCCCGCGGCAGACGCAGCGCGGCGCAGGCGGCGGCGATCGTCGCCTTGCCTAAGAGACCGTCGACGGCGGTCACGAGCGCGCTCCGTCGCGCGGCGCGGTCTCCGGGAGCGCCGAGAAGATCGCCGCCACTTTTTTTTGGACGTCGATGATCGCCCGGCTCTGCGCGAGCTCGGACTCGAGCTTCTCGACGCGGCGACGCAGCCGTTCGTTCTCGGCGCTCAGAGGGTTCGGCGGGCTCGAGCGCGGACCGCGGCCGGTCTTCGCGCCGGGCGCCAACGCGCCCTGGGCGCGGAGTCGCCGCCACGCGACGAGGTGGGATGAGTAGAGCCCCTCCCGTCGCAGGAGAGCGCCGACCTCGCCGGTGTGCTTGCAGGCGTCGGCTTCGCGGACGATCCGCAGCTTGTACTCCTTGGAGTAGACCTTCCGCCGCGTGCGCGCCTCGACCTCGTTCGACGGGGGGCGGCGCGCGCCGCCCGGCTCCCCTCCGCTGCGCGGAGCCTCGCTACGCTCGTCCCCGCTTCGCTCCGGGGAGCCGGGCCTCTGGGATCCCTTCGTCTGCTCGAACATCTTCGGTGGTCACCTTCTCGCCCTCCACACTAAACCTCGAGGGGGTCGGTGTCTCACCGTCATTGGCACAGAGGGTCGCGCGCTTCGCGTGCGCGCAAACCTGCGCTCCTGCGGACGCGCGGTTTTCGCTGCGGCGCCGACCGGCGGTGCGCGGAGGACGGGAAGGAGCGCGGGGGGCGCGCACGCCGACGAAGGGGCTACCGCGCCTTCAGGTCGCGCATCCGTTCTTCGAGTTCCTCGAGAGTGCGCGGCCAGTCGTCGCGCATCAGCTTCGAGAGCGAGCGGTCGGCCAGCAGGCGGCCCTCGGTCTGGCACGTCGGACAGTAGTTGCAGTCGTTCTTTTCGGCGTAAGTGATCCGCTGCACCGCCGCGCCGCAGTCCGGGCAGGGGAGTCCGAACCGACCGTGGACGGCCATGCCCTTGCGGAAGGCGGTGACTTTCGTCGGCCAGGCGTCGCCGGTCTCCTCGCGAAGCCGGCCGATCCAGAAGGTCAGCGTGTCGACCGCCGCCGCGTGCAGGCGAAGGAGCGTCGCGTCGTCGCAGTCTCCGGTGCGCCGGAGCGGCGAGAGACGGGCGCGGTGGAGGATCTCGTCGGAGTAGGCGTTGCCGACGGCGGCGACCAGGCGCGGATCGGTGAGCGCGCGCTTGAGCGTCCGGTTCTCCCGGCGGAGCGCGGCGACGAAGGGCGCCGCGGGGCCGAGCGGATCGACGCCGCCGGCGTCCAGCGCGTCGACCGCGGCGCGTCCGCGGAGGACGTGCAACGCCGCGCGTTTCTTCGGCGAGGCTTCGACCAGCGTCAGTGCGCCGCGGTCGAAGTCGAACGCGGCGAGGCCGACCTTCGCGGGGACGGCGGCGCCGGGCGGTCCGTAACGCAGACGGCCCGCGATCATCAGGTGCAGCGCCGCGAAGAGGTCGTCGTCGAAGGCGAGGACGAGGCGTTTCCCGACCAGCTCCACGGCGCGGAGCGCGCGGCCGACGGGCGCGTTCCACGGCGGGTCCACGGTGCGGAGCAGCGACGGGCTCGCGATCCGGACGCCGTTCAGGCGCGCGCCGTGGAGACGCGCGCGGATCGCGTCGACGTAGAGCGCGAGGTCGGGCAGCTCCGGCACGGCCGGGATGGTACGCGGGGGCGGGCGCGTCGCCGGAGCGCGGACGCCGCGGAGACGGGCGGCACGCAAACGACGACGCGCGCGACCGGGGGTCGCGCGCGTCGGTCGAACCGGCGGCCTTGCGGGCGCCGCGTCAGCTCGACGCGGCCGAAACCGGCGGCGGAGGCGTCGCGTCCTCCGTCTTCACCGTCTCGAAGAGCAGCTTGTCGTCGCCGACGCGCACTTCGAGGCGGCTGCCTTCGGGGATCTGCCCGCGCAGGATCTCCTCCGACAGCGGATCCTCGATGTACTTCTCGATCGCGCGGCGCATCGGCCGCGCGCCGAACTCGGCCGACCAGCCCTTGTCGAGCAGGAAGTTCTTCGCCTCGTCGCCGAGCTGAAGGCGGATGCCCTTGGCCTCGAGGCGCTTCACCACGTCGCGCAGCTGGACGTCGACGATCTGCTTCACGTCCTCCTTCGTCAGCGGCTTGAAGAAGATCAGCTCGTCCACGCGGTTCAGGAACTCCGGCCGGAAGAAGCGCTCGACCTCGCCTTTGAGCAGGGCCTGCATGCGCGATCCGGTCGACTCCTCCTCGGCGGTGTGGAAGCCCAGGCCCGTGCGGCTCTTGATCACGGACGCGCCGATGTTGGACGTCATGATCAGGATCGTGTTCTTGAAGTCGATCTGACGCCCGAACGAGTCGGTGAGGCGGCCTTCCTCCATGATCTGGAGGAACATGTTGAAGATGTCCGCGTGCGCCTTCTCGATCTCGTCGAGGAGGACGACGGAGTACGGGCGGCGCCGCACCTTCTCGGTGAGCTGGCCGCCCTCTTCGTAGCCCACGTAGCCCGGCGGCGCGCCGACGAGCTTGGAGGCGTTGAAGTTCTCCATGTACTCGGACATGTCGATCTGAATGAGCGCGTCTTCGCTCCCGAACATGAACTTCGCGAGCTGCTTGGCCAGGTGCGTCTTTCCGACGCCGGTCGGGCCCAGGAAGATGAACGAGCCCATCGGGCGGCGCGGATCCTTCAGCCCCGAGCGCGAGCGGCGCACCGCCTTGGCGATGGCGTGGATCGCGTCGTTCTGCGAGATGACCGTCTTGTGCAGCTCGTCCTCCATGCGGAGGAGACGTTCCGCTTCGCCCTTCTCGAGCCGCGTGAGCGGGACTCCGGTCATCTTGGAGACGGTCTCGGCGATGACGTCGATGTCCACGACGCCGTCGACCGAGCGGCTCTTCTCCTTCCAGTCGAGCGTGAGCTGCTCCTTCTTCTTGCGCAGGCGGTAGGCCGTGTCGCGAAGTTGGGCGGCGCGCTCGAAATCCTGGTTGGCGACCGACTCCTCCTTCTCCTTGTCGAGGCGCGCGATCTCCTGGTCGAGTTCCTTGAGCTCGGGAGGTTGCGTCATGGCGCGGAGACGGAGGCGGGCGCCCGCCTCGTCGACCACGTCCAAAGCCTTGTCCGGCAGGAATCGGCCGGAGATGTAGCGGGAGGAGTACTCGACGGCGGCCGTCAGGGCGTCGTCGGTGTAGCGCACGCGGTGGTGCGCCTCGTACTTGTCGCGGAGGCCCTTCAGGATCTCGACGGCCTCGTCCTTGGACGGCGGCTCGACGATGATCGTCTGGAACCGCCGCTCCAACGCGCCGTCCTTCTCGATGTACTTGCGGTACTCGTCGAGGGTGGTCGCGCCGATGCACTGCACCTCGCCGCGCGACAGCGCGGGCTTGAGGACGTTGCTCGCGTCGATGGCGCCCTCGGCGCCGCCCGCGCCGACCAGCGTGTGCAGCTCGTCGATGAACAGCACCACGTTCTTGGCGCGGCGGACCTCGGTCATCACCGCCTTGATGCGCTCTTCGAACTGACCGCGGTACTTGGTGCCGGCGACCATCATGGCGAGGTCGAGGACCACGATGCGCTTGTCGAGCAGCACCTCGGGCACGTCGCCCTTCACCACCGACTGGGCGAGGCCTTCGACGATGGCGGTCTTGCCGACGCCCGCCTCGCCGAGGAGGACGGGATTGTTCTTGGTCCGGCGCGAGAGGATCTGAATGACGCGCTCGATCTCCTTGGCGCGGCCGATGACCGGATCGAGCTTGCCTTCGCGGGCGAGCTCGGTGAGGTCGCGGCCGAACGAGTCGAGGGCGGGCGTCTTGGACTTGCCCGACGCCGCCTGGCCGGCCGAGGCGCCTCCCGACGACGCGGCGCCCCCGCCCGAAGACGGTTGCGACGGCTCGGACGGCGTCGCGCCCTTTTCCTGGGCTTCCGACGGAGGCTGCTCGGCGCCGAGGAAGTCGAGGACCTCTTCGCGCACCGTTTCGAGCTTGACGTTGAGGTTCGTGAGGACCTTGGCGGCCTTGCCGTCCTTCTCGCGGATCAGGCCGAGGAGGATGTGCTCGGTCCCGATGTAGTTGTGGCCGAGGTTGGAGGCTTCCTCGAGCGCGAGCTCCAGGACCTTCTTCGCGCGCGGCGTGAAGGGGAGCTGACCCATCGTGACCATCGACGGGCCGGTCTTGACGAGCTTCTCGACCTCCTGACGGATCTTCTTCAGGTCGATGTCGAGGTTCTTCAGGACGTTGGCGGCGACGCCGGAGCCCTCCTTGACCAGCCCCAGGAGGATGTGCTCGGTGCCGATGTACTCGTGGTTCAGCCGCTGCGCCTCCTGGTTGGCGAGCTGCATCACCTTGCGAGCCCGGTCGGTGAATCGTTCGTACATCGGCCGATCGCTCTCCGCCATGGGTCGTCCGTTTCCTGCAAGAGTAGTGCTGTCCCACCGACGAATTGCCAGCGGGAGGGT
>DASPNK010000328.1:0-2918 GCA_035626575.1 Planctomycetota bacterium
GACGACGAGCCGCTGCGCGCGCACGCCGCGCCTGCGCAGGTCTTCCGCGAGGTCCTCGGAAGACACGTCGCGCCGCGCGGTCCCGCCCGCGTCGTACACCTCGCCGAGGAACAGGCGATCCCCGTCCTTCAGCCCCGCGACGAACGCGTCCGCGAGGTCGGCGCGGAGGAACCGGAGCGGGCCGAAGCCGTGCGGCTGAAAGAACACGAAGAGTCGCCGCGCGCGAAGGCGCGCCGCGGCCAGCGCGGCGGCGATCTTCGCGGGGTTGTGCGCGAAGTCGTCGATCACTTCGGCGCCGCGGGGGCGGCCGACCGTCTCGAAGCGGCGCGCCACGCCGCGGAAACCGGCCAGGGCGCGCGCCGCGGCGGCGACGTCGGCGCCGAGCGCGGCGCACGACGCGAGCGCGGCGACCGCGTTCTCGACGTTGTGTCGGCCCGGCACGGGGAGCGCGACGTCGACGCCGCCGAACCGGAACGACGAGCCGTCGGCGCGGAGGGCGACCTCGGTCGCGCGGTCGTCGCAGGCGGGGCCGAAGCCGAAGGTCCTGGCGCCGGCGCGGAAGGGTTCGAGCGCGGGGTCCTCGCCGAGGAGCTTCGGCCCGCGCGTCCGCGCGAGGAAGACGGCGAAAGCCTCCGCCGTGACGGAAGGCTCGTCGTGGTCGCGCTGGAGGTTGAGCACGACGCCGACCTCCGGCTCGTAGTGCACCAGGCTGCGGTCGCTCTCGTCCGCTTCCACGACGAGCGGGCCGCGCCCCGCCCAGGCGTTGCCGCGCACGCCTTCGACCTGCAGCGCGCGGACGTCGCCGCCGGAGAGCAGCGCCGGGTCGAGACCCGCGCCGCGCAGGGCCTCGAAGGTCATGGCGACGACGGTGGATTTTCCGCTGGTGCCCGCGATCGCGACGGTGCGGCGGGCGCGCACGTGGGCGGCGAGCCACTCGGCGCGGTGCGCGACGGGAACGCCGAGGGCGCGGGCGCGCGCGAGGTCGGGGATCGCCGCCTCGACGGCCGTCGACGCGACGACCAGCGCCGCGCCCTCGGCGCCGGCGCCGTCCTGCGGATAGAGCGCGACGCCGAGGCGCTCGCAGGAAGCGCGCTCCTCGGGAACGCGGCCGCGGTCGAGGTCGCGATCGCTGCCCGAGACGCGCTTGCCCTCGAGGGCGCGGAAGTGCGCGAGCGCGCTCATGCCCGAGCCTGCGACGCCGACGAAGTGTACGCGAGCGGACGGATCGGCGAGCAGCGCGTCGAGGCGCTCCGGCGGCGGCGCGGTCGGCTTCGTCAAGGCGCGCCATGGTAGCGCGCACGGCGGTCCGGCGTCGTCTCCGGAAAGCCGCGCGCCCGACTTGATCCGCCCATGCACGGGAGGCACGATGCCCGCCCGTCACGCCGAGACGAGTCCCTTGCCCTCCGCGCTTCGCATCCTCCTGCCGCTCGCCGATCGGAAGAAACCCGGCGGGCGCGACGGCACCTGCTGCGACCACAAACGCCTCGCCGCGCGGCTCGCGTACAAGACCATCGGCGCGCCGCGGCGCGCGGCGCTCGACGGGTTTCAGAAGGCGATGGCCAGCGGGTCGGACGCGCTGAAGGTGCTCGGCCTGCAGGGCGCGGCCTTCCGCGAGGCGTACGCGGTGAACCGCGCGCTGGAGCGCTGCAACCTCGCGACGGCGCTCGAGCGCAACAACGGCGCCTTCGCCGACACGCTCGAGCCCGCGGCGCTGCCGCCGGCGGCGAAGACGCGTCTGGAGCGCGCCGTGCTCTTCGTGTGCCCGCTGCTCGGCGTGCTCGCCGCCGACGATCCGATCCCCGACTACCGTTGCCCCGAAGGGGCGAAGCTCCCCGGCATCGGCTCGCTCCATCGGCACTGGAAGCCCGAGGTCACGAAGCTGCTCAACCGGCTCCTGAAGCGGAAGCGCGTGCTCTCGTTCCTTCCGACGCGCCTCTCGGCGCTGTGGGCGCCCGACGGCGGCGCGTCGGAGATCGTCTGCGTGCGCTTCGCCCGCTACGGCGGCGACCGGCTCACCGGCGAGACCGCCGCCACGCCGGGCCTCGTGGGAGAAGCGGTGCGGTACGTGATCGAGAAGGAGGTGGCGCGCCCGTCGGAGCTCGCCCGCTTCAAGTCGTCTCTCGGCCACACCTACTCCGCCGCGCACAGCGAGACCGTCGGGCGGCTGACCGTCATGCGGTTCGTGCGGTGAGCGGCGCCGCCGTCGCGACGCTGCGCGACGACGCGCGGCTGCTCGTGGCGGCGAAGCCGGCGGGTCTGCTGACGGTGCCGTCGCCCGGCGCCTCGGGCCGGACGCTTCTCGACGTTCTCATGGCGCAGGGCGTCCGCGCCTTCGCGGTGCATCGCCTCGACCGCGACGTCTCCGGCGCGGTGCTGCTCGCGAAAGACGAGCCGACGCGCGCCGCGCTGGAGGACGCCTTCCGCGCGCGGCGCGTGAAGAAGCTCTACTGGGCGCTCGCCTCGGGGAAGGTCCGGCCGCCGCAGGGCGTGTTCGACGCGCCGATCCGCGACGACGGCGCCTTCGCGACCGTGGCGCGCGACGGCAAGCCCGCCGTCACGCGGTATCGGGCGCTGCGCGCGCTTCCCGGCGCGACCGAAGTCGAGGTCGATCTCGAGACCGGCCGCTACAACCAGGTGCGGCTGCACTTCGCCCACGCGGGGTTCCCGTTGATCGGCGAGCGCAAGTACGCCTTCGGCCGCGACGCCGCGATCCGGTTCAAGCGCGTGGCGCTCCACGCGCGGCGCCTCGTCTTCAAGCACCCGTGGAGCGGCGAGATCTGGGATGTCGAGTCGCCGCTTCCCGCCGACCTCGTCGACCTGCTCGAACGCGTCGCTCAGGGCTGACGCCGCGTCGACGGGCCGCGGGCCGTCGCAGCGGGCGCCGCCGCGTCAGCGGGCGCCGCGGCGGTGCGGGCGGT
>DASPNK010000329.1:0-5188 GCA_035626575.1 Planctomycetota bacterium
GACGGTGCGCTCCCACGTCAAACGCGCATTGTCGAAGCTGCGACAGCGGCTTGCTGCGGAGCGCGACGCCGACGGCCGCACGACGCTCGCGCTGGCGCCGCTTCTCCTCGGCCGTCGCGACGTCTTCGCCGCGGGGTTCCGAGTCCTGCTCGCGACGACCAAGGCCAAGACGGCGGTCGGAATCCTGGTCGCTCTCGTTCTCGTGTCGGTCGGATTGATGCGGACTTGGGCGAGTCCGATCGGAGACGCCGCGCGGCCCGCGCTCCTGCGCGGCGACCGTGCGGACCGGCATCCGTCGGCGATCGCCGCCGGCGCGGCGGCGACCGCGGCCGTAGGGCCGATCGCGCGAACGGCGTACGCCGAAGCGCCGATCCCCTGGCCCGCGGGCGGAATTCGAGGCCGCACGGTCGACGGCGCCGGACGACCGGTCGCGGGCGCCGAGGTCGTCCTCGAAAGCCAGGTATCGACTCAGTCGATCGATCCCGAGCCCCCCGCGACGACGCTACGCACGACGTCGGCGCCCGACGGCACGTTCGCCTTCGACGTGCTCCTCGGAGCTTACGATCTCGTCGCGCGGCGCGGGCACCTGCGCGGCGCGCGCTCGCGAGTCTCCGTCGACCAGAGGATCGACCTGACGTTGACGCCGCACGACGTCACCAACGTCGTCGTGCTCGATCCGTCGGGACGTCCGGTTGCGGACGCCCGGGTTACGTCCTGGCGCACGTCGCGGGAGCGCACGGATACTGCGACGACCGACGCCGCGGGGACGGCGAAGATCGCGACGTGCCGGCAAAGCGAGGTCGTGCTGAGAGCGGCGAAGCGCGGCACGAAGGGGTCGGGGGGACCGCTGAAAGACCTTCCGCGGCGTGACGACGCCGTCGCGCTGGCGCTGCTTCCGTCCGTCGCCGTCCGATGCCGAACCACGGACCGCGTGACGGGTCTCCCGATCGCCGGCGCCATGCTCATGCATCGCGAAGCGATCGGCGACGAGACCCCTACGGACGACGCCGGTCTCTGCGAGCTGACGGGGTTGTCGGCGGGATCCACGTTCGTGATCGCGCGACGCCCGGGTTACGTCCCCGAGGCGCGGCTGTTCGACGCGACCCCGGGCGCGCAGCTCGACGTCGCGCTGGCGCCTGCGCGGCGTCTCACGGTCAGGGTCGTGGACGCCGCCTCGCGGCCCCTGCGGGACGCCGTGGTGATGTTGCGGCACGACGTCGGGAACTGGGTCCCGGTCTGCTCGCGGGTGGTGACGGGGTCCGACGGCTGCGCTTGCTTCGACGACTTCGGACGCGGCGGATTGCTGACGGCGGTGAAGGCCGGGTATGGGCGCGCGTTCGCGACGCTCGGCGAGGACGTCGACGTCGCGTCCCCTCTCGTCGTGACGCTCGTCCCCGCGTGCAGAGTCGCCTTCCGGATCGCCGGCTTCCGGGGCGAAGCCCTCGAAGCCTGCGGCGGGGGCGACGAGACCGCGTGGTCGATCGGGTTGCGCGCGGCGGACGCCCCGAGGGACGACCCGAACGTGTTCGAGCGGTCGATCTATTCGCTGGATTCAGACGCCCGTGTCACGGCGGAGGACGTTCCTCCCGGGTCGTACGAAGCGACGCTCCGGTTCGGAGGCGCCGCGTACGTCGAGTCATGGCGCCTCGATGTGGCAGGCGACCTCTCGATCGTTCGGACGGCGCCCGAGACGGCGCTCACGCTCGTCGCGCCGCCGGGCGTCGAGGTCAAAGACGGCGCGATCGTGACGCTCCGATCCGAAAACGGATCGGCGTCGTCCACCGGCTATCTGAAGAACGGTCGTGCGGTCGTCCCGGTGCGCCGCGGAGTGCGCTACACGTCGCTGCGGTGGCGGTTCGGAGACCAGCCCGTCGACCTGCGCTTCGACCAGGAAGCCGCCGAGCTGACGCTCCCATAACCGTCGATGCGGCGAGGCGGGCGGAAGCGCCTCGCAGACGTCCGAAGCGGGTTCCCCGACTGCCCTGCAACGGCCGCGGCGGCGGCGCCGCATAACCTCGCGACGCCATGGAGACGCCTTGCGACGCCGCTCCGCCCGACCTCGAGGTCGCGCTCGCCGACGACCGCTTCGTGCGGGCGCTCGCGCGGCGGCTGGCGCGCGGGGTCGACCCTGACGACCTTGCGCAGGACGCCTGGCTCGCGGCGTTGCGGCGGCGTCCGGACCGCCCGGGGCTTCGCGGCTGGATGACGCGGGCGATCGCGCACCTCGCCGTCGACCGTTCCCGGGAGCGCGACCGCCGGGCTCGACGGGAGGAGCGCGCGGCGCGCTCCGAGGTCGCGCCGGAAGCCGCGCTCGTGGAACGCGAGGAGGTGCGGAAGCGGGTCGTCGCCGCCGTCCTCGCGCTGGGGCGGCCTGCGTCGACCGTCCTCACGCTGCGCTATTTCGAAGACCTCTCTCCGCGCGACATCGCGCGGCGCCTCGCGATGCCTCCGGCGACGGTGCGCTCTCACCTCAAACGCGGTCTCGCGAAGCTGCGCGACCGTCTCGCCGGCGACCGCGACGCGCGCGGGCGCCCGACGCTCGCGCTGCTGCCGCTCCTCTTCACCCCGCGCGACGCCTTCGCGGCCGCGCTCGGAGCCGTCCTGATGTCCGCAAAAGGCAAGACCGCCGCGGCCGTCGTCGTCGCGGCGTGCGTGATCGGCGCGGGAGCGGCGATGACCGCCGAAGGTCCGCCACGGGCTTCGTTCGCGTCGGAATCCGACGCGTCGTCACCGTCGCCGCGAGAGGCGTCCGAAGCGGACCGCGCGAACCGCCCGACGTCTCCGGCTCCGGTCGCGACCGTCGCCGCCGAGCCCTTCCGCGACGAAACGTCTCACGCCGCCTCGGCGCCTGCGATCGACGCAGCGTCGTGCGTCGTCCGCGGGCGCGTGCTCGACGCCGACGGACGCCCGGCGGCGGGGTGCACCGTCGCAGCCTTGTCCCGCGAAGCTTGCGGGCTGGATCACTTCGACGAGACGGGTGCGCTTGAACGTCTCTGCGACGGAAAACCGCAGTTCGACTCCTGCGCCACGACGACCGTCGCTGACGCCGAAGGACGGTTCACATTCGAAAAACTGGCTCGAAGCATGAACGCGACCGTCGTCGCCGCAGACGTGCGTTTCGGTCTGGCCTCGATCGCCGCCTTGGAGCTGGGGGAAGGCTCGGCGCTCGACCTGGAGCTTCAGTTCGCGCCTGCAACGGTTCTTCACGGCGTCGTCTCAGGTCCGAGCGGCGAGCCTTTGGCCGGCGAAACCGTTCATGTCTCGAGGATGCGGCCGCGACGCGCGGGAATGGTCCTGGGCGGCCTGACCGTTCGGACGGACGCACGAGGCCGCTATCGAACGGCTCCGCTGCCGGTCGAAACCGCCGACCTCCGAACGCATCGCAACGGCTGCTACGCCGCGTCCGCGTCGGTCGTCAACCTGCCGCCGCGAGAGGTTCGCGTCGATCTGCGCCTGATGCGCGCCCCGCGGTTGCAGGGACGCCTCCTCGCCCCGGACGGCGGTCCGGTTCGGTTGGAGGCGTGGAGGTCCGAACGCCGCGAAGGCGAAGGCGACGAACTCCTTGAGGTTCTCGGATCGACGCTCGATCCTCGCGCCTCGCCGGAGATCCGATTCGACGACGACGCCTGCTGGGGCTGGGGCGGCGTCTCTTACCGGTCGGACTCGTGGTCTCTTCAGCCGGTGTCTCCGTCGACCTACGTCTCGGTCTGGGCGGGCGGCCGACTGCTCGGGTGCGACCTCATCGACGACCGCGAGACGTTCGACCTCGTCGTCGATCCCGCCGCCTTGCCGCCGCGACGCCGGCCCGGCGCCGTACGGATACGCGTCGTGGACGAGAACGGACGCGCGATCACGGACGCCCACGTCGTTCTGCGAGCCCGGCGACCTGGCGGAGGGACGGGTCCAGGAGGAGAGAAGTCCTGCGACCCCGACGGCGTCTGTCTCTTCGAGCGTGCGCTTCCCGGCGACTACCTTGCGCTGGCCTCCGCGCCCGGGCGGTCAAACGGGCTTGCGGAGTTGACGTTGGCCGACGGCGGCTCCGCCCAGACGTCGCTCGTGCTCAGGCCGATCGAAGGCGCGATTGCGCTCCAGGTACTCGGCCCCGACGGACCGGTGCGCGCCTACGCCCGCGTGCACGACGCCGCGGGACGACCCCTTCCGGATGCGTTCACCGCGTATGGGAACCGGGACGGCCGCCTGCGCATCGACGGCCTGTCGGCCGGCACGCACGTCGTCACCCTCGCCGCGGCGCGCCTCGCTCCCGTCGCGACGCGCGTCGACGTTCGCCGCGACGCGCCGCCGACGCCCGTACGCATGCGTCCGGGCGTCGAAGTGGAGGTCCGCGTGGTCGGCGTCCGCTGCCCGGTTCAATACCGCTACTTCGACGCCTTCGGAACGCCGTTGCGCGACGACGTCGCCTCAGGCGCGCGCATCCCCGGCGACGGAGAACGATTCCGGCTCGAGCCTGGACCCGCGGCCGTGGAAGTGCATGCCCCCGGCTTCGAGACCGGCCGAACCGACTTCGAGGCCCGCGAGGGAGCGGTCGTCACCGTGCAGATGCGGCGCAAGACTTAAGGTCTTCGCCGGCAGTCGCCGCCGAGCGCCGCAGCCGAATTCGATCGGCCCGCAACATCCCCGACGTCGGCGGTGCTTAGCGTGACGTGGCCATGGACGCGTCCGCCGATCTTTCGTCGCCTTTCGACGCCGCTCTGGCGGACGACGGGTTTGTGCGCGCGCTGGCGCGGCGGCTGACGCGCGCGTCGGACGCGGAGGATCTCGCGCAGGACGCCTGGCTCGCGGCGCTGCGGCGCCGTCCGGACGGCGGGATCCGGGGATGGCTCGCCAAAGCGCTTTCGCACCTCGCGGCCAACCGCGGGCGCGGCGACCGGCGTCGCCGGCGGCGCGAGGAGATCGCCGCGCGCCCGGAGGCGACGGCGTCGCCCGAGCGATCGCTCCTCGAGCGCGAAGAGGTCCGCCGGAAGCTGATCGCCGCCGTCGTCGCGCTCGGTCCTCCCGCGTCCACGGTCCTCGTGCTCCGGTTCTTCGAAGAGCTGTCGCCGAAGGAAATCGCGCGCCGCCTTGAGATGCCCGACGCCACCGTGCGCTCGCACCTCAAGCGCGGCCTCTCGCGGCTCCGCGAGCGGCTCGCGGACGACCGCGACGCGCGCGGGCGCTCCGCGCTCGCGTG
>DASPNK010000330.1:0-4176 GCA_035626575.1 Planctomycetota bacterium
CACGCCGAATGGCGCGGGCGTGTCCGCTACGTGCAGATCGCCGTGCCGTCGCGCACGAAGGTCGAGGCGTACGCCGGATTCCGCCGCGAGGTGGAGGAGATCGTCGGCCGCATCAACGGGGCGTACTCGACCGCCGAGCAGGCGCCGATCCACTACGTCGGCCGCGGCTTCGACGACCGCGAACTGGCCGCGCTCTACCGCGCGGCCGACGTCTGCCTCGTCACGCCGCTGCGCGACGGGATGAACCTCGTCGCCAAGGAGTTCGTGGCGTCGCGCGTCGACGACGACGGCGTCCTCGTGCTGAGCGAGTTCGCGGGCGCGTCGGCGGAGCTGGGCGAAGCGCTGCCGGTGAATCCCTACGACATCGACGGCGCCGCGGAGACGATCGGCCGCGCATTGACGATGCCGCGCGACGAGCGTGCGGCGCGCATGCGCGCATTGCGTCGGCGCGTCGCCCTGGGCGACGTCGACCGTTGGGCGCGGAACTTCCTCACGAGCCTCGACGCCGCGGCCGTCTCGCCGCGGGGACCGGCGCGCCAGGCGCGCATGCGCGACGCCGAGCAGCTGTCGACCCTCTTCGCGTCGGCGCCGAAACTGATCCTCTTCCTCGACTACGACGGCACGCTGGTTCCTTTCGCGTCCACGCCCGAGCTGGCCACGCCCGACGCGGGGCTCATCCGGCTGATGTACGACCTCGTCGCCGCGGCGGGCGTCGAGCTGCATCTCATCAGCGGCCGCTCGCGCGGCGACCTCGAACGCTGGTTCGGCACGCTGCCCGTCGGCATCCACGCCGAGCACGGCCTGTGGACGCGGCCGGTCGGCGCCGCCGAGTGGGCGTCGGTGTCGCGCCCCGACGTCTCCTGGAAGGACCGCCTCAAGCCGTATCTCGAGCAGGTCACGGCGTCGACGCCCGGCTCGCTGCTCGAAGAGAAGACCGCCGGCTTCGCCTGGCACTGGCGCCGCGCCGACCCCGAATACGGCGCGCTCCAGGCGCGCGAACTGCGGCTGCACCTCAACGACCTGCTCTCCAACACGCCGGTCGAAGTGTTCACCGGCGAGAAGGTGGTCGAAGTGCGGCCGCAGGTCGCCAACAAGGGCGTGATCGTCGGCCGCGTGCTCGCCGAGACGCCCGAGCCCTACCTCGCCGCCGCCATCGGCGACGACCGCACCGACGAGGACCTGTTCCGCGCCCTGCCGCCCGACGGCGTCGCGGTCCGCGTCGGCACCGGCCCCACGCGCGCCCCGCACCGCCTCTCCGACTGGACCGAGGTTCGCCGTCTGCTCGACGCCATCGTCAAGCTCCGCCCCGGCCCCGCAAGGGCGGCGTCGGCGACCAACATGGCGTGATCGCGGCGCAACGTCGTCGCCGGCGACGCAAGGACCGCCGGATCGTCGCACCGCGAAGCGGCGCGCCGATCCTGTTTCGTCGGTCTCCAGTACGATCCGCACCGCCGGCGAACCCCGAGTCGTCACACTCGCGCCGGCCGGAGAAACCACCATGAGATGGAGCGCCGTAGCTCTCAGCGCCCTCGCCCTCCTCGGCTGCGCGACCGACGACAAGAAATCCGACAACGCCCGCTCCGTCGCCGACCCCGCGCTCCAGGCGATCGTCGACCGCGTCGCGGGCGCCAACCGCGACGTCGCGCGCCTGTCGATCCACACCATCCCGGCCGGCTCGTCACGCCTCACGATCGTCGCGTCGACCGTCCCCGGGCGCGTCGGCGAACCCTCCGACCCCGAAGACCTCGACGCTTCCCGCACCGGCCGCCCGGTCGTGATGCGCGAGGGCCACAACCTCGACTACACCGAGTCGGTCGCCGACGCGCCGAACCGCACCACCGCCGTCATCGGAGTCACCATCTCCGGCGCCTCCGGCATGACCGACGACGCCCTCCTCGACCGCGCGAAGAAAGTCGCCGCCGAAGTCGCCGCCGCCATCCGCGCACCCCGCTGACCGCCCGCCGCGCCGCGCCCCGCCGCCGACCGACGCCTGGACCGCAGCGGGCCGGCCCGTAGCGGAGCGAAGGGACGCCCCTGCATCGTCGTCGGCCGACCGTCGCCGAGACAACGCCCTTCGTCGGCACCCCACGTCGATCCTCGCCCCCGCCGCCCGCCCTCGAAAAACCCACAAATCCCAGCCCCGCACGCGCTCCCGCGCGCCCGTACAGGGGTTTTCCGCCCCGACGGCCTCGGCTACGCTCCGCGTCCTTCATTCAAGGCGGCCCGACCAAGGCCGCCGGCGTTCCCACTCGGAGAAGACCATGAGCGTTCTCGTCGGCAAGCCGGCCCCGGATTTCACCGCCTCGGCGGTGATGGGCGACAACTCGATCAACGACAAGTTCAAGCTGTCCGAGCTGCGCGGCAAGTACGTGGTGTTGTTCTTCTACCCGCTGGACTTCACCTTCGTCTGCCCGACGGAGCTCATCGCCTTCAACGCGCGCCTCGAAGAGTTCAAGAAGCGCAACTGCGAAGTGATCGCGGTCTCCGTCGACTCCAAGTTCTCCCACCTCGCGTGGAAGAACACCGCGGTCGAGCAGGGCGGCATCGGCAAGGTCGGCTACCCGATCGTCTCCGACCTCACCAAGTCGATCGCGCGCGACTACGACGTGCACATCGAAGGCGCGGGAATCGCGCTTCGCGGCTCGTTCCTGATCGATAAGAACGGCGTGGTCCAGCACCAGGTGATCAACGCCCTCCCCCTCGGCCGCAACGTCGACGAGATGCTCCGCATGGTCGACGCTCTCCAGCACTTCGAGCAGGCCGGCGAGGTCTGCCCGGCCGGCTGGAACAAGGGCAAGACCGCCATGAAGCCGAACGCCGCCGGCGTCTCCGGCTTCCTCAAAGAGAACGCCTCCAAGCTCTGATTGCACCGCCGACGTCGCCGCAAGGCGCCGCCGCCGAGTGCGCCGCGGCCCCCCGAGACTCGGGGGGCCGCTTCTTTTTGGGGCCCGCCAGAATCGCGATCCTTCGCGCCCCGCAGCGCGCGCCCCTCAGCCGCCCAACGGCCCCTCAAGCTCCCGCCGCCACGCGCAGCCCCTCCGCATCGCAGCCTTTGAAAGCCCTTTGAGGGCGCCGTAGACTCCGGCCCTTGCGAGGCGACCCGGCCGCAAGGCCGACAAGCTCTCGCAACGACCTCGGGGTGTGGCTCAGCCTGGCTAGAGCGCTTCGTTCGGGACGAAGAGGTCGGAGGTTCAAATCCTCTCACCCCGACACCATAAGGACCTCGCAGTAACCCTGCGAGGTTCTTCTTTTTCCGCGAGACCGAGACGAGCGATGGAACCAAGTGAATTCGAAGCGCACGTCCGGAACATTGCCAAATTGCGCTGGCCGGGTTTTGAGGGCGGACCTGAGAACATCGCCGGGACTCAGGTCGATATCGTCTTGCGCAAGAAGACGCACTCGCACCTCATCGAAGTGACCATTGAACATTCAATGGACAAAGTAAGAACGGACATTGTTAAGCTCACGCACGCGAGGTCAATTGAGAGCCGGTCTGCATTTGTAGTGGAGTGTTGGTTGGTGGTCTTACGAGCCCCCACGTCGGACCAACGTGCGGTTGCACACAGTGAGCGTGTGGAATTGATGACGCACCAGGAGTTCGCCGCGTCAGAGTTGTGCAACGAGGAATACGCCTACAGGCGGAATAGCTATCCATTCGGCAGTGTTTCGGACCCGGTGGGCTCGGCTCCCGCGGCGGACGTCGCGCGCGTGGAAACGCCCATCGTTCGCCTCTCGAATGGCACGACGATCTCTGTTGGAGAAATCGCGTCTGCTCTCAGGTCAGGTGAATCTGTCGTACTGTTGGGGGAGTATGGCGCAGGCAAAAGCCTGCTGTGTCGTGAATTGTATCGTCGCCTTGTCCCGGAAGTTGGACAGATCTCCGCAGTATTTCCAATTTCGGTCAATCTCCGAGATCACTGGGGAAGCGTATTCGCGCATGAGATATTCACCCGTCACGCTCAGCTAATTGGAATGACGGCTGAATCGGGAACCAAACTGTATGCAGCTTGGCGTGCGGGCTTCGTCGCAACGATACTAGACGGATTTGATGAACTCGCTCCCCAACCTTGGAGTTTCGATCGAACGAGCTTGGGTGAAGTGCGGCGACGCGCGACAGCCGCTATCAGAGACCTAATAAATCAACATCACGGGCGCGCGGGGGTATTAGTGGCGGGC
>DASPNK010000331.1:0-4961 GCA_035626575.1 Planctomycetota bacterium
CCGCCCGCTTTCGGGCCGCGTAGCGCGAGCGAGTCTCCGTCGACCAGTCGCTCCGAGGCGTAGGCGATCAGCGCCGACCGCGACGCGGCGGAGACCGGCACCGCGAGGAAATGGTCGCAGAGCGCGTCGACCGCGCGTTCCGCGTCGACGGCGCCGCGCGCGGCGAGGAACGAGGCGACGTCGAATGCGCGCGTGCGGCGCGGCGTCGCGCCGCCGAGGGCCCCGCCGCGGAACGCGCCCGAACGGTCGGCGTCGGCGCCTTCCACCATCGTCAGGGCGAGCCGGCTTCTGAGGAGGATCGCCGACGGATCGATCCACGCGTCGTCGCCTTCCCATCCCTTCACGTTCGGCGGCGCGAACAGCGCGTGGCCCATCGCGTCGCAGGCGCGCGCCAGGAAGGCGCCGGGCTGGGGCTCGCCGGGGAGCTTGCGCGCCAGCGACGCGGCGAACTCCGCGGGGCTGGACACGCGCGCGCCGCGGGCCGCGTCGAATTCAGGGTCGAGGAAGATCGCGCGCAGCGTCGGCCGTATCCGCCGCCCGTTCCGACGGAACGCGTCGGCGATGCGCGCCGTGAACGCGTCGGAGGGTTCGGGGGCGACGTAGAAGGCGAGCAGGCGTCGCGCGAGGAATCGCGGCGCCGCGTCCTGTTCGAGGAGGACGTCGAGCACGTCGTCGCCGTTCCACGCGCCGGTGCGGCCGAGCACCGTCTTCGAGCCGAAGTCGTGGAGGCGCGGCCGGAAGACGAATCGGCCGTCTTCGGCGGACCAGCCGGTGAACGCGCGCGCCGCCTCCCGCACGTCGGCCTCGCCGTAGGCGCCGAGCCCGAGCACGAAGAGCTCCATCACCTCGCGCGCGAAGTTCTCGTTCGGGCGGCCGCGGCGGTTCCGGTCGGCGTCGAGGTACTCGAGCATCGCCGGGTCGCGCGCGATCGCGTGCAGAAGCGCGCGGAAGTCGCCGAGGGCGAGGCGGCGGAGGAGAAGGTGCTGCCGCATGACCGCGGCGCCGTCGCGCACTTCGAGGCGGCTGGTGGTGAAATGCTGCGACCAGAAGAGCGTCGCCTTCTCGAGCGCCGGAGCGGGGCCGCGGCTCATGCGGTCGAACCATGCGCCGCGGAAGGCGCCGAGCCGGCGTTCGTCGGCGTCGCGCGCCTGGTCGAGAAGGCGGCGGCGCTCGGCCGCCGCGGAGGGCCCTTCGAGCGCGCGGGCCTTGAGCCGCGCCTCGGCGCGGAGGTCGGAGAGGTCGGCGTCGAGGGGGACCGCGGCGGCGCGCTCGGCCTCGTCGAGGAGCAGGTCGACCGCCGCCTCGCGCCCGAGCGCCGAAAGGCGCGCGGCGTCTTCCGGCGTTCCGCCGAACGCGGCGCGGTTCAAGAGGTGCTCCGCGGCCGCCGCGTCGAACGGACGCCGATCCTGCGCCCCCGCGGGGATCGCGAGCGCGCACAGGACGACGGCGAGGGACGGTCGGGGCAGAGCGGGGCCTCCGGCGGAGAGCGACGGCCGGCCCGCCCGAGCCGCGCGCGGAGAGCGACGCGACGGAAGCGACGGAACCGGCCGCCGCGGATTCTACGCCCGACCGTCGCCGGCTTGTCGCCGGCGCCCGCTTTCCGTAAACGCGCGGCGTGACCGGCTCCACGGGGACGCTTCCGCTCCAGCCCGCGCCCGCGGCGCAGCCCGCGCGGCTTCCGGAGCCCCTTCCCGAGGGGACCGCGCCGTGGAGGACCGCCCGCGCCCCGTACCGCGTTTCGCCCCTCGGCGCCCACGTGGACCACCAGCTGGGATCGGTCCTCGGCTTTTCGCTCGAGCCCGCGATTCGGCTGCGATTCCGTCCCCGGATCGACCGCCGGGTCGTCGCGCGGTCGCGCGAGTTCCCCGGCGAAGAAGCGTTCGACGCCGCGGCGCCCGGCGCGCCGTGCGGCACGTGGGGCGACTACCTTCGCGGCGTCGCGGTCGAGCTGGGGAAGCGCGCGCCGCTCGGCGTCGGGCTCGACGCGCTCGTGGAAGGCGACCTGCCGCCGGGAGGCGTCTCGAGCAGCGCCTCGCTGCAGGTGGCTTTCCTCCTCGCGTTGTCGGCGGTCAACGGACTCGTCCTCGATCGGCAGGACGCGATGCGGCTCGTGCGCGACGCCGAGCGCGCCTACGCCGGCGTCGAAGTCGGTCTGCTGGATCCCGCGATCATCCTGTTCGGCGAGACCGGCAAGCTCGTGCACCTCGATTGCCGCGAGGAGGTCCCCCGCGCGCAGCGCCTCGCGAAGAGCCTGCCGCCGTTCTCTTTCCTTCTCGTCGATTCCGGCGTTCCCCGCGACCTCCGCGACGGCCGGTACAACGAACGCGTGGCGGAATGCCGGGCCGCGGCGCGCGCGCTCGGGTCGACGTCCGAGCCGCCGGCGCTTCGCGACGTGACGCTCGAAGTTCTGCGCCGCCGCCGCACGACGCTCGATCGCGTCTCGGCGGACCGCGCCGAGCACGTGCTCACCGAAAACAAACGGGTGCGCGACGGCCTCGCGGCGCTGCAGCGCGGCGACCTCACGGCCTTCTGCCGGCTGGTCGACGCCTCCGCCGACTCGCTCGCGACGCGCTTCGAGGTCGGAACGCCGGAAACCCTCTTCCTGCTCCGACGGCTCCGCGCCGTCCCCGGCGTCCTGGCCGCGACGTTCGCCGGCGCCGGATTCGGCGGACAGCTCTTCGCGATCTGCGAGCCGCTGCTCGCGCCGGAACTGGCGTCGGCCGCCCTCGCCGCGCCCTACGCCGCGGCGTTCCCCGACGCCGCCTCGCGGCTCGCGGTGCGCAAAGCGGCGCCCGGGCCGGGGGCGGGGCTCGTGGCCGAGGCGTCGTGACGCCGGCCGAACGCGCGCGGGAGGCGCGGAAGCTCGTCGAAGAGGCGGCCGCGCGGATCCTGATGGCGACGCGGCGGTTCGCCGGGCCGCGCTTTACCGTCCCGCTTCGGGACGGCCTCGCGCCGTCGCAACGCGCGCTCCGATGGTGCCTCCTCGCCGAAGGCGCGGCCGCGGCGATCGGCGCCGCCGCCCCGCGCGCGGCGGCGTCCGGCGCGGGCGCCCGCCTGCGCTTCGCCTGGGGTCGGCTGACCGACCGATGGCCCGCCGACCCGGCGTGGGAACGCTCGGTCGACGACGGAGGCGTGCTGGCGTCCGAGGAGTCTCTGCGACTCCGCATCGGCGCCGCTTCCGCGGCTTTCCTCGCGCGCCTCGAGCGGGAGGCCGCCGACGGGTTTCCGCGACGGGCGCGTCACGCGGCGTTCGGCGCCCTCGACGCCGCCGACTGGGCGGAGGCGCTTCTGATCTACGCCGCCGACGCCGAGCGGCGGCTGCTCCGTGCGGCGAGCGGGGCTTGAGCCCGCCGGCGGCCGCCGCGAACTTTGGCAACATCGAGGCGCATGACCCGCCGATCCCTCGCGTGCGTCGTCGTTCCGCTCCTCGCGCTCGGCGTCTCCTGCGGCGGCCCGTCGGCCCCCGACGAGCAGGGCGGCGGCGCGGTGCTCGTCGACGAGCATCCCGCGGCGATGCGCACGCCGGGGCGCCTCGAACTGGGCGATCTGTCGGCCCGTTACGCGTGGGAGTCCGCCAAGCCCGAGCCGCCGTACGTCGAGGGCGTGTGGATCGGGGGATGGTTCGATCCGACCGGCGACGTCGTCGGCGCGACGCCGACCGCGCCGCAGGGCCGCAAGACGACCCGCGGCCGGCTCGAACTGAGGACGCGGGCCTTTTTCCGTCAGGACGAGGCGCGACTGGCGACGGGTCCGTGCGTCGACGGCTGGCGCGACGACGACACCGGCGGGTTCTATCCGGCGACCGGGTTGATCCGGGCGGGGACGTGACCGAAGGACCGCGCCGCCGGGCGGCCGACCGCCGATTCGGCGAAGCCCTCGTTTCCTGGTTCCGCGGCGCGGCCCGCGACCTTCCGTGGCGCCGCGCGCGCACGCCGTGGAGAGTCTGGGTCTCCGAGGTGATGCTCCAGCAGACGACGGTCGAAACCGCGACGCCCGCGTTCGAGCGATTTCTCGCGCGCTTCCCCGACGTCGAGTCGATGGCGCGCTCCGACGCATCGGAGGTCGTCGCCGCGTGGTCGGGGCTCGGCTACTACCGGCGCGCGCGGATGCTGCATCGCGGTGCGCGGGCCGCCGTCCTGGCCGGCGGCGTTCCTTCCACGTATGCGGGGCTCCGCGCGCTCCCCGGGGTCGGCCCCTACACGGCCGGCGCCGTCGCCTCCCTCGCGTTCGGCGAGGCGGCGCCGGCGATCGACGGCAACGCCGCCCGCGTGTTGTCGCGCTTCGAAGCGCTCGACGCAGACCCCGCCTCGACGCGGGGACGCCGCGCGCTCGAGGCGCTCGCGACGGCGCTCATGCCGCCCGACGCGGCGGGCGCCTTCAACGAAGGGCTCATCGAGCTCGGCGCGACGGTCTGCCGCCCGGCCGCGCCGCGGTGCGAAGCGTGCCCCTGGAGCGGCGGATGCCTCGCCTTCGAGCGCGGCGAAACCGATCGGTTCCCGCGGAAACGGCCCCGGCCGACGTCGATCGCGGTGCGTTCGGTGCGGGCCTGGGTGCGGCGCGGCGCCCGCACGCTGGTCGTGCGCCGGCCCGACGACGCCGCGACGCTTCCGGGGTTCGACGAGCTTCCCGGTCGTCGCCTCGAAGGCGGCGAGTCGGTCGCCGACGCGGTGCGCGCCGCGCTCGCGCCGCTCGGCGTGCGCGTCGTTTCGGTCGCCGCGTCGCCCTGCGCGAGGGCGCGGCACGTCATCACGCGCTACCGCATCGGGGCCGAGGCGTACGAGACTGAGATCGCCGACGACGCGCCGCTCCCGTCCCACGCGCGGTTCGCGACCGAGGCCGAGCTGCGCGGCCCCAGGGTCACCACCGAGACGCGGAAGCTCGCGGCCGCAGCGGGCGTCGCCGAAGAGGCGCGGGCATGACGACGGGCGGACGCGGCGGCGCGCGCGGACCCGGCCGCGGCG
>DASPNK010000332.1:0-2210 GCA_035626575.1 Planctomycetota bacterium
CGGGGAGTCGACGATGCGGGGCCGTCGCGGCGCTGCGCGCCGCGGGCGGGCCTCCGCGGTCCTCGTCTTGCACTGAGGCGCGTGGCATCGGCGCCGACGTGCCTCCCGACGACCCGCCCGCATCGACCATCGGCGAGCGACGCGTTCCGGGCTTGCGGCGCGGACGCGTCGGAAGGAACCTCGCGCCATGGGGAAAGGGCTCGATCCGCGGTGGAGCGTCGTCCTTGCCGCGCTTTTGTTTTCGACCGGAGGCGCCGCGATCAAGGCGATCGCGCTGCCCGGCTGGCACATCGCGGGCGGGCGCTCGTTGATCGCCGCCGTCGCCGTCTTCCTCCTCGTCCCGTCGGCGCGGCGCGGCTGGGACGCGCGCACGGCGTTCGTGGGGACGGGCTACGCCGCGACGCTGATCCTCTTCGTGCTGGCCAATACGCTGACGACGGCGGCCAACGCGATCTTCCTCCAGTCGACCGCGCCCCTGTATCTGCTCGCGTTCGCGCCCCTCGTACTCGGCGAGCGCGCGTCGCGTCGCGACGTCGGCGTGCTCTTCGCCATCGCGGCGGGGATGACGCTCTTCTTCGTCGGCGAGCGCGCGGGCGCGACGTCGACCGCGCGCGATCCGGGGCTCGGCGACGCGCTTGCGGCGGCGAGCGGCGCCACCTGGGCGTTCACGCTTCTCGGCCTCCGACGTCTCGCGCGCGACGGCGCGGCCGGCGCGTCGCAGGGCGCCGTGGTGGTCGGCAACCTGATGGCCGTCGCCGTCGCCGCGACGGCCGTGGCGGTCGGCGGCGCGACTGCCGCGGCGCCATCGACGAAGGACCTGCTCCTGCTCGCGTACCTGGGCGTGTTCCAGCTGGGACTCGCCTACCTCTTCCTCGCGCGCGGGCTGGCCGGCGCGCGGGCGCTGGACGCGTCGCTGCTCCTGTTCCTCGAGCCCGCGCTGAACCCGGTCTGGGCGTGGCTCGCCCACGGCGAACGCCCCGACGCGACCTCGCTCGCGGGCGGCGCGGTCATCCTCGGAGCGACCGCCGCGAAGGCCGTGCTCGACGCGCGCGCCGAGCGTCAATCGGCGTCGCGCGACGCCGCGCCGGTCGGAACGCCTTCGGCGGGAGGCGGTGCGTAGAAGCCGGCGCGACGCCAGCGCCCTTCCTCGCGCCGGAATTCCTCCGCCGACGTCGCTTCGAATCGCGCGCCGTTCCAGTGCCGGCTCTCGACGCGGACGTTTCCGCCGTCGATCACGATCAGGTTCCAGTGGTTGGGCTCGCCCCGCGTGCGTCGCGACGTCGCCGTGCCGGCCTGGACGACCAGCACGGTGCGGTCGTCCACGCGGTACGCGTGCGTCGCCGTGCGCGACGCCGCATGCACGTGCCCGGAGAGGACGAGGTCGACGCCGGCGTCGTGGAACGCGCGGGTCGCCTGGGCGGCGCCGTGCGCCGCGTCGTGGGAGGACCGCCGGTCGTCGCGGCGTTCGGGGGGCATCAGCGGGTGGTGCATGACGACGATCTTGAAGCGCCGCTCCCCGGCGAAGGCGCGGAGCACGCGCTCGCGCTGGCCGTCGGTGACGCGCCCCTCCTTCCAGCGGAGCGGCCGGACGGTCGAAAGCCCTTGCACCGCGAGCTCTTCGTCGGCGAACCACGGCTCCCGGTCGGCGCCGAACGCCTCTTCGTAACGGTCGAACGGGTCGGTCACGCGACGGAGAAGGTTGAAGAGCGGCACGTCGTGGTTGCCCGGCACGATCAGGCGGGGCGTCGGCAGACGGTCGACGAACGCTTTCGCCGCGGCGAACTGCCGACGGCGGGCGCGCTGGGTGAGGTCGCCGCTGACGACGACGAGGTCGACGCGCGCCGCGGCGACGTCGGCGACCGCGCCTTCGACGACGTCCGGCGCGACGACGTCGAAGTGCAGGTCCGAGAGATGCGCGAGTCGTCTCATGCGCGCAGCACCGACAGGGCCCCTGGGAGGGAGACGATCTCAAGGGGCGCCCGCAGTCGGACGCGCTCGCCGTCGACCGCGACGGGGAGGTAGCGTCTCCGGGAGACGACGACGACGCGCTTCGCCTGCAGACGTCGGACGCGTTCGCCGTCGCGGCCGAAACCGATCAGGGCGCGGAAGAGGGCGCCGACGAAGTCGCGGCGTCGTTCGACCGTCGGCACCGTCGCGTCGAGCAGGCCCGCCTCCAGCGACGCTCGGCCGCCGAAGTGCAGGCCCGACAG
>DASPNK010000333.1:0-8524 GCA_035626575.1 Planctomycetota bacterium
CGACCGCCCCCATCTCGAGATCGTCGGTCACGAGCACGCCGCGGAAACCCAGACGCTCCCGCAGGAGCCCCCGAAGGATCGGGGCGGAGAACGTCGCCGGGGCGTCGGCGTCGAGCGCGGGGAACGCCGCGTGCGTGGACATCACGCACTCGGCGCCCGCCGCGATCCCCGCGGCGAACGGCTCGAGCTGCGCGTCGAGGTCGCGCACCTCCGCGTACGGAAGGTCGAGGTGCGTGTCGAGGGTCGCCGCGCCGAGCCCGGGAAAGTGCTTGAGCGTCGAGGCGACTCCGGCGCTCCGTTGCCCGCGCGTCCAGGCGGCCGCAAGGCGCCCGGCGAGCGCCGCGTGCGCCGAGAAGCTCCGCACGCCGAGTCCGGGGTTGTCGCCGCGGACGGCGAGGTCGCACACCGGCGCGAGGTTCACGTCGACGCCGAGCTCCGCGAGCTGCGCGCCCGCCGCCTCGCCGCACTCCCGGGCGAGATGCTCTCCGAGCGACGGCTCGCGCATGCCCGCCGCGCCCAGCGCCATCGCGCCGGGAAACACGGCGAGCTCGCGGTCGAAGCGCGTCACCAGGCCGTGCTCCTGGTCGACCGCGATGCGGAGGTCGGGGCCGAGGAGGTCCCGGGCGTCGCGAATCCACGACGCGACCTGCGGCGCCGAGGCGATGTTGCGTCGGAACAGCACGAGCCCTCCCGGCCGGATCGCTTCCAAGTGCGCGCGCACGTCGGGCGCGAGGCGTTCGCCGTTCCCGGCGACGCCGATCCAGAGCCGGCGCCCGGCAAGTCGCGCCGCGCGGGACGTCATGCGGGTTTCGCCGTGCGCAGGCCGAGCGCGCGCCCGAGCGCCGCGAGACCGAAGGCGAGGGCCGCCTGTAGAGGCAGCACGAATCCGAACGCGATCCATGTGCGGCCCGCCGGATCGCGGAAGAAGAAGAACGCCAGCCCGAGCGCGACGCCGGCCGCGACGCCCAGCGCGGTGAACCGGTCGCGGACCGCGCCGCCCCCCGGCGGGAGCGTCAGCGCCGAGAGGAACGAGCCGAGCAATCCGCCGTAGACGATCGACGACACCTGAAGCGCGAGGATCACGAGGTCGCCGGTCCTGCCCCGGTCCCATCGGACGAAAAACAGCCCCATCCCGACGAGAACGACCGCGAACGCCGCCATCAGGCGCCGCGCGCGGCGGAGGCCGAGCGCCGAGGCGTCCGGACGCGGCGCGACGTCGGTCATCCAGGTGGTCGTCGCCGCGTTGAGCGTCGCGGCGAGGGACGACACCGCCGCAGCGAAGAGTCCCGCGAACGCGAGCCCGCGCACGCCGTCGGGAAGGTAATGGACGATGAAGTGCGGGAACACCGTCTTCACCACGTAGGGGTCGGCGAGGTCGTAAGGAGGCGGGGAGTGCCGGAGGTGGAAGGCCCAGAGCGCGGTCCCCACCGACAGGAACACCGCGACGACCGGAAAAGTGAACAGCCCGGAGACGACGATCGACAGAGCCGACCCGCGCGCGCTCCGCACGTTCAACAGGTGCTGCACGTTCTCCTGGTCGCAGCCGTGGCTGCCGAGCGCGAGGAAGAACCCGACGGCCGCCGCCGACGGGAAAGGCCGCTCGCTGCGGAAGAACGACGTGTCCGGCTCCGGGCTCCACGCCAGCACCCGGAGCTTGCCGGCGTCGAAGGCCGCGCCCGCCAGTTCCCCGAGCGTCGCGCCGCTGGTCTTGACCGCGACCCACGCCGCCGCCGCCGCCCCGACGAAGAACAGCGTTCCCTGAGCGACGTCGGTCCACACCACCGCCTTCAACCCGCCTTTCAGCGTGTACAGCGCGGAGAGCGCGCCCACGCCGATGACCGCGGTTTCGACCGAGGCGCCCGTGACGACGGCGAATGCCGCAGCCGCGATGTACATGCGCACGGCGGAAGCGCCGAGTCGTCCGAACAGGAACGCCCAAGTCGCCACGCGGTGCGTGGCGTCGCCGACGCGCTGACGCAGAAAGCCGTAGACGGTCGGAAGTCCGAGCCGCCAGTAGAGCGGAACCACCACCGTCGCGAGCGCGAGCTTCCCGAGCAGCGCGCCGACCGCGAACTGCAGGTAGGTCCAGTCGCCTTTGAAGGCCCGCTCAGGGACGCTGACGTACGTCGCGGCGCTCACCTCGGTGGCGAGCACGCTGAAGACCACGGCCCACGCCGGCAGGTCGCGATCGGCGCGGAGATGCCCCTCGGCGGTGCGGGCGCCTCGGCCCGCGCGCCAGCCGATGAAAAGGAGGAGCGCTCCGTAGGCCGCGAGCACGGCCCAGTCCGCCGCGTGCATGGACGGGGTTTTAGCCGCTCGGCGCACGCCCGCCGCCGCGCCCGCCCCGAAACGACGCGGGCCGGCCGTCCCGAGGGACGACCGGCCCGCGCGCGGCGCGCGACGCGACCCCGGAGAGTCGCGCCGCGCTCCTGACGGCGTCAGTTGATGGTGTACGCCGTCGGCGCCGTCGTGTCGGCGACCGAGGAGAAGCCCGTCGCGGGGTCGAGCGCGACGCCGACCGACCACAGGTTCGCGCCGATGAAGGCGGAGACGAATCCGCCGGGCAGGTCGAGGTTCAGCGAGTATCCCGTGCCGTCCAGCAGCGAGAGGAACGGCTGGGGCGGAGGCAGCGAGAGCTGCGTCAGGAACTCGGTGAACGACAGCGGCACGCCGTAGAACCACCCGTTCGGGAAGGTCTGCGCGGCCGGGAGGCCCGGGTGCAGGATGTCGAGCGTGATGCCCGAGTACGCGATCGCGCCCGGAGGCCCGTCGACGTTCTCGAGGCGCAGCGATCCGGAGCCGTTCGGCGTCGTCCACTGGTGCACGTAGGTGCAGTGCACGTTCAGGTTGAAGACGCCCGTCTGACCGCCGAAGCCGCCGACCGCGATGTAGTAGGTGTTGAACGCGGTCACCGGGATCGAGAGGAACGACTGCAGCGTGAACTGGCAGGGTCCGCTCGCGCCCGAGTCGTCGTTGCACCCGACTTCGTTACCGCCGCACGCGTCGAACACCGCCACCACCGTGTCGAAGCCCGAGCCGCACGTCTCGAGGACGAGGTTGCCCGCGCACGTCGGGGTGAACGAGTACCACACGTCGTTGCCCATCGCGCCGCACGAGCCGGTCGGCGACGACGTGGTCGCGCCGAGGTTCGTGAGGCCGGCGTTCAGGCCATAGGCCAGCGGAATCGCGTTCACGCAGTCGTCGTTCGAAGGCGCCGGAATCTCGACGATGGAGACGCCGCCCGAGTTCGCCGACGAGAAGCCCCACGTGCCCACCTGGACGTAGTACGTGTTGCCCGCGACGATCGGGAACGAGATCTCGGACTGGGCCACGCCGCACTGCGGCGAGCCGTCGGCGCAGGCGAGCTGCACCGTCGGCGGGCAGGCCGCGCCGTCCCACGCCGCGAGGTAGGTGTCCGTCGGCGAGCCCGAGCCGCCGGGCGCCGCAACCGATCCCGGGCAGTTCGAGGCCACCGCGACGCCGTTGGTCGACGCCGTGAACGACATCCAGAAGTCGAAGTTATCCGGGCCGCCGATGGCCGAGCAGAACGCCTGCGGGCCGGGCGTGGTGAAGCCCGCCGAGTTGTAGGGCGTCACGCCGGGGACGGTCATCGGGACCGCGACCGTGCAGTCGTCGCCGGGGCCGGCGGGCGGAGGCGGCACGTTCACCGCGATCGCGATGTTGCCGGACACCGCTGCCGAAGAGCCCCAGTTGCCGACCTGGACGTAGTACGTGTTGCCGGCGGACACCGGCCACGTCACTTCCGACTGCAGGACGCCGCACTGCGGCGAGCCGTCGGCGCAGCCGATCTGCACCGTCGGCGGGCAGGTCGAGCCGTCCCACACGGCGATGTAGGTGTCGACGCCGATGAGCGTGTTGCCGCCGGGGGCGAGGATCGACCCGGAGCAGTTCGTGGCCGTGGCGAAACCGGTGGCGGACGGGACGTACGCGACCCACCCGTCGGCCGGGTCGTTGAAGAACGCCGAGCAGCTGGCGTTCGGGCCGGCCGAGAAGAAGCCGGTCGTGTCGTAGCCGTGGACGCCTTCCGCGACGGTCGTCGCAGTCGAGCAGTCGTCGGAGAAGACCGACGGGCCGCCCACGGCGACGGTGACGTCGAGAACGTAGGTCCCGATCGAGCCCGACCAGCCGGCCACCGAGATGTACATCGGCACGCCCGCCGTCACGGGGAAGGTGACGATGGAGGCGAAGACCTGCACGCCGCAGTTGTCGTCGTTGCAGGTCACCGCGGTCGCCGGGAACCCGCCGCCGTCGGTCCAGACGCCGATGACGGTGTCGCCGTTGGTGCCGACGGTGCCGGTGAACCCGCCCGCGGTCGGGCAGGTCGTCGCGGTGGCGACGCCGGTCGTCGTGGGAATGAACCAGTACCAGAGGTCGCCCGTGGGGATGCCGCAGGCGGCCAACGGCCCGTCGACCACCGAGAAGGTGTTGTCGTCCGGGAGACTCGCGGGCTCGCTGAACGGCGTCGCACCCGCCGGTGTGTCGTTCGGGGCCTGGGCGACCGCCAACGACGAGATGAGCGTCGCGGCGACGGCCGCGAGCTGGAACTTCCGAGACATAAACGCTCCTGAGAAAGCGGGACCGCGGGGGCGGCCCTACGAACGGCAAAGAACGGCAAACGGCAAAACGGCGACCGGCGAACCGGCCCTCGACTTCCGGTCGCTTCCCCGGAGTCGAGGCTGCGGAGCATATGCCGGCTCACGGACGACGGGCAAGCGAATTCCACGGGCGGCGACCGGACGCCAAGACGTCTCCTAAGCCCGCTTTCCATGCGGGAACGCGCTCGACGACGACTACGGTGCGCTGCGGTCGCGGAACGGCGCGCTCCGGCGGGTGCTCGACGCGCCGTCGGACTTGTCACGCGCACTTCCCGACGTCACGAGGACGACGCGTCGCGGCGTGCGGGCCGCATGGCGCTCGGCGCGGCGTCCCCGACGCGGCGTACCCCCGAAAACGGGCCTTCTGTCGGGGGAAAACCGCGCGATCGGCGTCCGGCGCGGGCCCGTGCGAAAGCGAACGGCGTCGTTCGACCCGGTTTTTGCACAATTCCGTTCCCGCACCTGCGCGGGATGTCGCAAGGCCAAGGAACGCGCCATGAGTCAGCTTTCGATGGGATCCCTGTTCGTGGCGGCTGTCGCCGCCGTCGCGCCCGCCCAGGGCGTGATCCTCTCCGGTCCGGTGGATTATCCGCCCGGCGCCGCTTTGCCTTCCTACGCCCTCGATCCGCTCCGCGATCTCGACGCGGACGGCCGGTGGGACGTCGTGGAGTTCGGTGCGATCGGGGGCCTGTCCCAGTACCGGTACCGCCTCGGCAACCCCGACGGGACTTTCGGCCCGCTCTTCAACGGTCCGTCCGGAAGCTTCGGCCCGGTCGTCCTCTCGGCCCCGTCGATCGCGCTCGCCGGGCGCGGGTACAGCGTCGTGCACCTGCACTCGCCGACCTCGCAGATCCGGTTCGAGGAGATCGTCCGGACGCCGAACACCTTCGCCGATCCGCTGAGCGCGATCACCCACGTCGTGCCGGCGCCGCTCCCCGGCGTCGCCTCGATGCTGCCGTCGGGCGCGGCGGTCGCCTCCGGCGCGGCCCTGTATCGGCCCACGTTCCTCCCCCACGGCTTCGTGCGCTTCGTCGCGGCGCCGCCGGTCGCGCCGGGCGGCGCTCCGACGCTCGCGTCCACGACCGTCTACGCGTCGATCTCCGCGCCGGAGGCGACGGTCTCGAAGCTCATCCCCGCCGACATCGACGGCGACGGCGACGAGGACGTCTACGCGCTGCACGGGTCGGGTCTGGTCGAGGTGGTACTGAACGTCGGCGGCGCCTTCGTCCCCAACCCGGGGCAGTCGTTCCTCTATATGCCGACCCTCGGCTCGATGTTCGCCGGCGACATCGACGGCGACCTGGACGACGACCTGGCCTTCACCTCGTTCTTCGGCACGACCGCCGTCTTTCTCGCGACGCCCACGGGCGGGGCGGTCGCCTTCTCGCAGGCCATTTCCGCGCTTCCGCCGACGTTCGCGCTCCGCGCGGTCGCCGACCTGGACGGCGACGGCGACGGCGAACTCGTCGGCGAATGGAACGGCCAGATCCGTTACGCCGACGTCGACGCCGCCGGCGTTGCGACGCTCTCCGCCGACGTCCCCGCCGTCGCGAACGCGGCCAATGTGGCGCCGTACGACCTCGACGCCGACGGCCGCATCGACCTCGTCGGGTTCCAGTTCGGTCAACGCGTGTGGTTCAACCGCACCGGCGGCGCGCCCGCGCCGGCGCGCCCCGGCACGGGCGACGGCGTCGCGCTGCTCACGTCGTCGGCGGCGCCGGGCGGATTCACGCTGCCTCTCGCGGGCGGATCGCCCTACGAGACGCGCGAGGCGTTCGCCGGCGGCATGATCACGTTCGTCGCCCAGGCTCCGGGGCTGCCTGCGGGCTCGGCGGTCTATCTCGTCGGCGACCTGTACCCGATCGGTGCGCCGCTTCCCGAGGCGCTCCCCGGCGTCTGGACGTCGTTCGCGCCGCCGTTCATCCTCGCCGGCGCGCTCGACGGCTCGGGCGAGGCGGGTTTCGCGCTGCCCGTGCCGGCGGGGCTCGGACTGCACCTCGCGACCGTCTGGCAGGCGATCGTTCCCTCGGCTTCCGCGAGCAACGGCGTCTTCGCCGCGTCGGATGCCGTCGAGTTCCAGATGTGATCTCCCGCCCTCCGCGTCGCGCGCCCCCGCGCGGCGCGGAGTCGGCGATCACTCCCCGCCGTCGCGTCGCCGCAGGCGCACCGCGGTGCCCGACGCCGAGACCATGAGCATGGCGCTCTGCGCGCCGATGGTCTCGTAATCGAGGTCGACGCCGACGACCGCGTCGGCGCCGCGCCTCCGAGCCTCTTCGGAGATCTCGCGGAGCGCGGTCTCCCGCGCCTCGACGAGCACCTGTTCGTAGGCGCCCGACCGGCCGCCGACGAGGTCGCGCACGCTCGCGAAGAGGTCCCGGAAGAGGTTCGTCCCGATGATCGCCTCTCCGGTGACGATGCCGAGATACTCGGCGACGCCGCGTCCCTCGACCGAAGGCGTGGTGGTGAGAATCATCGGCGCATCCTAAGGCCGCCCCGCGTTCCCGGCGGATTCAACCTCCGCCGCGCTCCGGAGAGGCACCGCCTCGATCCCGCCGCCGTCAGCCGCCCGACCAGCGGCGGAAGAGGTCGTGCTCGACCTTCAGCAGGTCGAGGACCTTGCCGGCCGCATGATCGATCAGGTCCTGGACCGTGGTCGGCGCGTGATACATCGCCAGCATCGGCGGGACGATCGCCGCGCCCAGCTCGGCCAGCGCGGTCAACGTCCGGAGGTGACCGAGGTGCAGCGGCGACTCCCGCGGCGCGAGAACCAGCGGGCGGCGCTCCTTCAGCGTCACGTCGGCGGCGCGCGTCAGAAGGCTGCCGGTGATCCCCGCCGCGAGCGCCGAGCAGGTCCGGATGCTGGCGGGGACGATCGCCATGCCGTCGTGAAGGAACGAGCCGGAGGACGGCGGCGCGGCGAGATCGGCGTCGTCGTGCACGACGTCGGCGAGCGCCCGCACCTGTGCGAGCGTCCATCCCGGCGCTTCGAGTTGCAGCGTGCGGACGGCGCCCTTGGTCACGATCAGATGGATCTCGACGTTCCCCCGGAACCGCAGCGCCTCGAGCACGCGAAGCCCGACGTGGGGCGCCGAAGCGCCGCTCAGGCCGACCACGATGCGCCGCCGCGCCGCGTCCGTCATCCCACGAGTCCCCGCACCACCGCGGCGTCGAGGGCGGCGGGACGCGCCTCGCCGAATCCCGTGAAGCGCGCGTCGCGATAAAACCGTTCGGCCGGGTACTCGCGGCTGTATCCGTAGCCGCCGAACACCTGCAGCGCGTCGTCCGCGGCGCACACGGCGGTCTCGCCGGCGACGCGCCGCGCGCGCGCCGCCGCGAGCCCGTACGGCTCGCCGCGGTCCCGGAGCCGCGCGGCGGCGTGAACCGACGCCCGCACCGCGAACGTGCGCGCGTCGGCCGAGGCGAGGCGCTCCTGCACGGCGCCGAACTCGAGCAGCGGCCGATCGAACTGCCGACGCTCCTGGCCGTACCGGAGGGCGTGATCGATCGCGCCGCGCGCGACGCCCGCCAGCAGCGCGGCGACGGCGATGCGCAGGTCGTCGAGCGTGCGGGCGACGAGCTCGGCGCCGCCGAGCCGCGCGGCGGGCGCGCCGTCGAGCTCGAGGGCGGCGCCTTCGAGGCCGAGAAGCCCCATGCCCGATTCGGCGCGCACATGCCGGACGCCGGCGGCGTCCGGCGCCACGCAGGCGAGGACGGGAGCCTGTTGCGCGTCGACCGCCAGCACGACGAACGACGCGGCGCGCCCGGGGAACGGCACGAGCGTCTTGCGACCCGTCAAACGGAGACCGGCGCCGTCGGCGACCGCACGGCAGCCGACGTGGCCGGAGTCGGTCTCGTCGAACGCCGGCGCGCCGAGGGCCCCGGCGGAGAGCGCCTGCACCGCCGCGGCG
>DASPNK010000334.1:0-2686 GCA_035626575.1 Planctomycetota bacterium
ATGCGCGGGCCGTAGGTGTTGAAGATGCGCACGATGCCGGTGTTCACCCCGTGGTGGCGGTGATAGGCCATCGTGATCGCTTCGGCGAAGCGCTTCGCCTCGTCGTAGACGCCGCGCGGGCCGACCGGGTTGACGTTGCCCCAGTAGGTCTCCTTCTGCGGGTGCTCGAGCGGGTCGCCGTAGACCTCGCTGGTCGACGCGAGCAGGAAACGCGCCTTCTTGGCCTTGGCGAGTCCGAGCGCCTTGTGCGTGCCGAGCGAGCCGACCTTCAGCGTCTGGATCGGCATCTCGAGGTAGTCGATCGGGCTCGCCGGGGACGCGAAGTGGAGGATGTAATCGAGCGGGCCTTCGACGTGGATGAAGTCCGTGACGTCGTACTTGACGAACTTGAAGCCCGGCTTGCCGACGAGATGCGCGACGTTGTCGGCGTCGCCCGTCGACAGGTTGTCCATGACGACGACCTCGTGACCCTTGCCGACGAGGAGGTCGGCGAGGTGCGAGCCGAGGAAACCGGACCCGCCGGTGATGAGCGCGCGTCCCATATGAGTGGTCGTCCCTCGAACGGCGCGGCGCGGGGCCGCGCGGCGGTCAGAACCGGAAGAGCTCGTCCCTGTACGTGTCGAGGTAGCCGGTGTCGACGCGACCGGCGCGGAATTCGCCGTGCCGGAGCACGTTCACGAACAGCGGAATCGTCGTGCGGACGCCCTCGACCTGCATCTCGCGCAGCGCGCGGAGCAGCGTGTCCATCGCCTCCTCGCGCGTGGGGCGCCACGCGAGCACCTTGGCGACCAGCGAGTCGTAGTGGGGCGGGATGACGTAGCCGGAGAAGAGGTGCGAATCGACGCGCACGCCGGGCCCGCCGGGCGGGACGTAGCTCGACACGCGGCCCGGGCACGGCCGGAAGCCCTGCTCGGGATCTTCGGCGTTGACGCGCACTTCGATCGCGTGGCCGCGCGGCGTCAGCTGCTCCTGCGTGAACGGGAGCTTCGCGCCCGCGGCGATGCGGATCTGTTCCTTCACCAGATCGACGCCGTAGACCAGCTCGGTCACCGGATGTTCGACCTGGATGCGGGAGTTCATCTCCATGAAGTAGAAGGACCCGTCCGGCGCGAGCAGGAACTCGACGGTGCCCGCGTTGACGTAGTCCCCCGCCTTCGCGAAGCGCACCGCGGCCTCGCCCATCTTCCGGCGCAGCTCGGGCGTGAGCGCGGGCGACGGGGATTCCTCGATCAGCTTCTGATGGCGACGCTGGACGGAGCAGTCGCGCTCGCCGAGGTGGACGATGTCGCCGTGGGCGTCGGCGAGGATCTGGATCTCGACGTGCCGCGGCCGGACCACGAACTTCTCGATGTAGCAGGAGGAGTCGTTGAAGGCCTTGCCCGCCTCGGCGCGCGCGGCGGCGAAGCCCGCGAGCAGCGACGTCTCGTCGTGCGCGACGCGCATGCCGCGCCCGCCGCCGCCCGCGGCGGCCTTGATCATCACCGGGTAGCCGATTTCCGCGGCCACGCGGCGCGCCTCGTCGTCGGACTGCACCAGCCCTTCGCTGCCGGGGACCGTCGGCACGCCCGCCTTCTTCGCGAGCTCCCGCGCGCGGGCCTTGTTGCCCACGGCGTCGATCGTCTCCGGCCGCGGCCCGATGAAGGTGAACTTGCAGGCCTTGCAGATCTCGGCGAACCGCGCGTTCTCGGAAAGGAAGCCGTACCCCGGATGGATCGCGTCGACGTCGGCGATCTCCGCCGCGGCGATGATGCGCTGCGGGTCGAGGTAGCTCTTCAGGCTCGGGCCGGGCCCGATGCAGATCTTCTCGTCGGCGTAGCGCAGGTGGAGCGCGTTCTCGTCGACCTCGGAGTAGACGGCGACCGTCTCGACGCCGAGCTCCTTGCACGCGCGGACGATGCGCAGCGCGATTTCGCCGCGGTTCGCGACGAGGATGCGGGAGAACATCGGGACGTCTTCCCGCCGGTCAGGGCTTGATCAGGTAGAGCGGCTGGTTGAACTCGACCGCCTCCTGGTTCGACACCAGGACGTCGACGATCTCGCCCGACATCTCCGCCTTGATCTCGTTGAAGACCTTCATGGCCTCGATCAGGCAGAGCACGGTGTCCGGCGTGACGCGGTCGCCCTTTCGCGCGAAGGGCGGCGCGTCGGGATTCGGCGAGGCGTAGAACGTGCCGACCATCGGCGAGTTGAAGGTGACCGCGCCGTCGGCCTGGGAACGGGGCGCGACGGCGCCCGCCGACGCCCCGCCGCCGGAGGCCGCGGCCGCGACCGGCGCCGCCGGCATCGCCTGCGGCATGGGCGCCGGGGCGTAGGCGTACTGCGGCGGCGGTTGCGGACCCGCCTTCTTCACCACCACCCGCTCGCCCCCGAGAGTCATCTCGACCTCGACCAGGCCGCTCTCGTTCATCAGGGCGACCAGCTTCTTGAGCTCTCGCAGGTCCATCCGGAGGGATTCCTGGGGGTGCGGACAGAGGCGCCGCGGGCCGTCGGGCGCCGCGACCTGCGGCGCAAGGCCCGTACTCTATCCCGCGACCTGACACGGTCAACGCGCGGGGGCGTCCGCCGTAAGGGGTCGTTCGGCAAGCGCGTCGCGCCGGCGGGGCACGCGCGGGCCGAGCCGGGCGCGCCGCCGTCGCGGGGCCGCGCGCGCCGTTTCTCATGCGGCGAACGGACCCCGCCGGAGACC
>DASPNK010000335.1:0-3791 GCA_035626575.1 Planctomycetota bacterium
GCACATCCCCGAAGCGGAGCGCGAGAAGTGGACCGCCGACGTCCTGCACGACGTCTTTTACTTCGGCGGCATCGGCGTGCCGTTCCCGGAATGCGACTTCTCCGGTCGCGACTTCAAGAAGGCGAACCTCTCGCGCTCCAACCTGAAGGGCGCGAACCTCCGCGGCGCCGACCTGCGGGAGACGGTGTTCCTTGAAGCCGACCTCGTCGGCGCGGACCTGACCGAAGCGAACCTCCTCAAGGCCAATTTCTCCGAGACCAAGCTGGACGGCGCGAAGTTCGCCCGGTCGAAACTCGAGCGCTGCAATCTCGAAGGCGCGGACGCGAAGGGCGCCGACTTCTCGGGCGCCGACCTTCGCCACGCCGTGCTGCACGGCGTCCACGCGCAGGGCGCGAACTTCGCGGGGGCCGACCTCTCCGACGCGACGCTCTCCCAGACCGACCTGACCGGCGCCGACTTCTCCGGATGCCGCCTCGCGCGCGCCGACTTCACCGGCGCCGACCTCGTCGGAGCGAACTTCGCGGGCGCGTCCGGGCTCGACCTGACCATCGCCGACGAGACCACCCGGGGACGCGAGCTCCTCGCCCCGAAATGAGCCGATCCGCGCGCCGGCGCCGCGCGCCGCCGCGGGTTGAAGCCCCTACGGCCCTCCCTTAACCTCGCCGTCCGACCGCATGCCGCATTCCCGCGGACGCGCGCGCTTCGCCACGCCTGCCCATGGACATCCACGTCAAAGACCTCGGCCGCTGCAAGAAGGAGATCTCCGTCGTCGTTCCTGCGGAGGCGGTGGCCAAGGACCTCGACGAAGGGATGAAGAACCTCCGGCAGCAGATCGCGCTGCCCGGCTTTCGTCCCGGCAAGACGCCGATCTCCATTCTTGAGAAGCGTTTCGGCGAAGAGATCGGGCACACCGTCGCCGCCGAACTGGTCCAGAAAGCGATGGAGCGCGCGGTCTCCGAGCGGAACCTGGAGCTGGTGAGCGAGGCGGAGCTCGTCGAGAAGCACCTGTGCCCCAAGCGCGGCGAGCCGCTGACGTTCACCGTGACGGTCGAGGTCAAGCCCGACATCGAGCCCGCCGGCTACCGCGGGCTCGAGGTCGAGCGCGAGCGCAAGCCGGTCGAAGACGCCGACGTCGACCGCCTCCTCGAGTCGCTGCGGCGCGATCACGCCGACCTCGAGCCGACTTCCGAAGGGTTCTCCGACGACGACGTCGCGTCCGGTACGGTCCGCGGCGAGGTCGGGGGCAAGGTCTTCGAAAACGAGGGCGTGCACCTCGCAGGGTCGGGCATGGGCCGCCTCTTCGATTACGACATCGAGGGGTACCTCGACGCGCTGAAGGGGAAGAAGGCCGGCGACGTGCTGACCTTCGACGGCCGGGTCGGCGCCATGCACCCCCACGCGGAGGCGGGCCTGCCGGCGAAGGTCGTCGTCACGATCAAAGACGTGATGCGGCCGAAGCTGCCCGCGGTCGACGACGCCTTCGCGGAGAAGCTCGGGCAGCCGACGGTTCTCGCGTTGCGGACGGAGATCCGTAAGAAACTCGAGGAGGCTCGGGACGCCGAGGCGGAGCGCCGCCTGGACGAAAGCCTCATCGACCGCGTGATCGAGAAGAACCCCTTCGAAATGGCGGACGGGCCGGTCGCCCGGGCGGTCGAGAACCGGATGCACCTGATCGTCTCCCAGCTGAAGCTTCGGGGAATGGACGAAAGGGCGGCGGTCGAAGAGGTCGAAAAGAGGCGCGAAGAGTTCCGCAAGGAGGTCGAGCGCGACGCCCGCGGCTGGCTGCTCGTCGAGAAGATCGCGAAGAAGGAGAAGATCTTCGCGCTCGAAGACGACGTCGCCCGCGAATACGAGCGCATCGCCCGGGAGCGCGGCGACACGCCGACGAGCGTCCGCCGTCGCTACGAAGAAGAAGGGCTGACCGGCGGCCTGCGCGCGGAGATTCTCGAGAAGAAGGTCAAGGCATTCCTCCGCTCGCACGCGAAGGTGACGGACCGGGCGTCCGAAGCCGCCGCGGGCGGTTGAAGCGGGGGAACGGTCGAGAAGAGGGCGGCATGAGCGTCGAAAAAGCGAGCTACTACATCCCGTTCGTCATCGAGAAGACCGGACGCGGCGAGCGGTCCTGCGACATCTACAGCCGCCTGCTCGAGGACCGCATCATCTTCGTCGGCACCGGCATCGACGACGGGTTCGCCAACGCGGTCGTGGCGCAGCTGCTCTTCCTCGCCAAGGACGCGAACCGCGAGATCTCGATGTACATCAACTCGCCGGGCGGCAGCGTCACGGCGGGCCTCGCGATCTACGACACCATGCAGTTCGTGAAGTGCCCCGTCGCCACCTACTGCATCGGCCAGGCGGCCAGCATGGGCGCGGTCCTGCTCGCGGCCGGGACGCCCGGCAAGCGCTACGCGCTCTCCAACGCCCGCATCATGATCCACCAGCCGTGGGGCGGCGCGCAGGGCACGGCGTCGGACATCGTCATCCAGGCGGAGGAGATCGTCCGCCTGAAGAAGAAGCTCAACGAGATCCTCGCCGGGCATTCGGGCAAGCCGACGTCGGAGGTCGAAAAGGCCACCGATCGCGACAACTTCATGTCGGCGATGGAAGCGAAGCAATTCGGCCTGGTCGACCACGTCGTCGACGCGGGCAAGAAGGCCCTCTGAGGGCGGAGGCGCGCGCGTGGCGAAGGCTTCCGGCGAGACCTGCACCTTCTGCGGACGCGGGCGCAACCGCGTCCGCACGCTGATCGCCGGTCCGCCGGGCGTCAACATCTGCAACGAGTGCGTCGACACCTGTTCGACGATCCTCTCCGAGGAGAACCGGCGCCGCGGCCTCGCCGACAAGCGCCCCGACGACGGCAAGCTGACGGTCCCCAGCCCGCGTCGCATCTACGAGCACCTCGACCAGTACGTGGTCGGGCAAGAGCAGGCCAAGACGGTGCTTTCGGTCGCCGTCTACTCCCACTACCAGCGCGTCGCCAAAGGCAAGGCGTCGAAAGACGACGGCGTCGAGCTGGAGAAGAGCAACATCCTCCTCATCGGGCCCACCGGCTCGGGCAAGACGCTCCTCGCGCGCACCCTCGCCAAGCTCCTCGACGTCCCCTTCGCGATCGGCGATGCGACGACCTTGACCGAGGCGGGCTACGTCGGCGAAGACGTCGAGAACCTCCTGCTCAAGCTGCTGCAGAGCTGCGATTTCGACGTCCAGCGCGCGCAGCGCGGCATCGTCTACGTCGACGAGATCGACAAGATCGCGCGCACGACCAACAACGTCTCCATCACGCGCGACGTGTCGGGCGAAGGCGTGCAGCAGGCGTTGCTCAAGATGCTCGAAGGCACCGTCTCCAACGTGCCGCCGCAGGGCGGGCGGAAACATCCGGAGCAGCAGTACATCCAGGTCGACACCTCGAACATCCTCTTCATCTGCGGCGGAACCTTCGTCGGGATGGAGGACATCGTGGGCCGCCGGCTCGGCAGGGCGCGCATCGGGTTCGAAGACGAAGGCGGCCCCGGCGGCGAGCGGAAGAACCCGCTTCGCCAGACCGAGACCGAAGACCTCATCGCGTTCGGGATGATCCCCGAGTTCATCGGACGACTCCCGGTCGCCGCGGTGCTCGACCCGCTGGGCCAGGACGACCTGAAGCGCGTGCTCGTCGAGCCGAAGAACGCGCTCGTGCGCCAGTATCAGCGGCTGTTCGAGATGGAGGGCGCGGCCCTTCGCTTCACCGACGACGCCCTCGCGGCGATCGCCGAGATCGCCATCGCCAGGAAGACGGGCGTGCGCGCGCTCCG
>DASPNK010000336.1:0-3782 GCA_035626575.1 Planctomycetota bacterium
CCTCGAGTTCGGGCCCGGCGCCTGGCGGCGGCCCGGCGCGCTTCTCGGGCGCGCGACCCTCGTCGCGCTTCCGACGCTCGCGTGGTTCGCCGTCGGGTGGGCCGCCTCCGGGCGTGCGGACTGGTACTTCGCGAAGGACCAGTACCGCGAGATCGTCGACCTCCGCGGCGGACCGTGGTCGTGGGTCCTGCTCTCCAACGCCGTGACGCGGCTGCCGCGCGTCCTTCCTCCGCCGGCGCTGTGGCTCGTCGCCCTCGGCGCCTCTGCGCCGCCGCGCCGCGGCGCGTCGGGCGCGCTCGCGCTCGCCGCGATCCCCGCCGCCGTCGCGTACGCGGTGGTGAGCGCGCTCTACACCTCTCCGGAGCCGACCAATCGATTCTTCGTCGGGCTGAACCCGAAGGTGACGGCCGCGGCGGTCCCCTTGTTCGCCCTCCTCGCCGCGCGCGGCCTCGACGCCTTCGTCCGCGACCCTCGCGGGCCGGCCGGGCGGCGTGCGACGTGGATCGTCGGCGCGCTCTTCCTGCTCGGCGCGCCGATCCACGTGCTCGACGACATGGGACCGAATCGCACGCCGGCCGAAGCCTGGGACGCGGCGGCGGGACCGAACGACCTCGGCGCGCTCGCCGCGGCCGTCGTCGACCACGTG
This sequence comes from Planctomycetota bacterium, assembly GCA_035626575.1. GTDB lineage: Bacteria > Planctomycetota > CAIWVZ01 > DASPNK01. The sequence continues at coordinate 647 of DASPNK010000336.1, forward strand.
CGGTCCCGACCGTGGCCGACGGCGCGCTACCTGCTGATTGCGGCGGGGACCGTCGCGCTCGGGCTGCTGCTCACGCGGACGCGGCTCGGCCCGCTCGCCGCGCGCGGCGTCGCGGCGGTCGCCTCCCCTCCGAACCGTGCGGCGCCGCTCCGCGCGCTCGTCGCGGCGGCGTTCGCCGTCGGCGTCGTCTTCGCGTCGACGCAGGGGCCGTGGAGCGTCGCGCGGCCGCGCGCGCCCGCCGAACTCCGGTACCGTCAGCTCGACGCGTTCGTCGACTGGTACCTCGCGTCGTGCCCGGATCGCCCCGACGTGCTGCACACGCTGGTCCCGTCGCTTCGGCACTTCGCTCCGGGAGGAACGATCGCCGCGGCGAGGAAGGGCGCGCCGTCGCCGCGGGTCGACTACAGCTGGACGCGCCGTCTCGACGCCGCGCTCGAGTCCGGCGCGTCCGGTCAGCTCTTCCTGCTCGGCTTCCGCCCGATCCCGCCGGGCGTCGAGCCGCCGTCGCCTCCGTGGTCGGACCGCGACCGCTTCGAGCCGGTGGACGCCGTCCTCGAGGTCGACGGCGCGCGCTACGCGCCGATCCTCTTCCGCCGCAAGGCCCGCCGCATCGCGTCGGGCGGGAGACGGAAGTCCGCTATCGTCCCGCCGCCATGAACCCGATCGTGCACAGCGAGGCCCTGCTCCGCCGCGCCGAGGCGCTCGTCCCCGGCGGCGTGAACAGCCCGGTGCGCGCCTATCGCTCGGTGGGCGGCGTCCCGCGGTTCGTCGCCCGCGCCGACGGGCCGTTCGTGTGGGACGAGGACGACAACCGTTACGTCGACCTCGTGATGAGCTTCGGGCCGCACCTCCTGGGACACGGAGCGCCCGCGATCCGTCAGGCGCTGCACGACCAGGTCGACGTCGGCCTCTGCTTCGGCGCGCCGACGCGCGGCGAAGTCGAGCTTGCGGAGGAGATCCGCGACGCCGTGCCTGCGATCGAGATGGTGCGGCTCGTGAACTCGGGCACCGAAGCGACGATGGCTGCGGTGAGGCTCGCGCGCGCGGCGACCGGGCGGACGCGCCTCGTGAAGTTCGACGGCAACTACCACGGCCACGGCGACGCGTTTCTGGTGAAGGCGGGCTCCGGCGCGCTGACCCACGGCGCGCCCGATTCCCCGGGAGTGCCCGCCGACGCGGCGCGCCTCACGCTGGTCGCCGACTACAACCGCCTCGAAACGGTCGAAGCGCTCTTCGCGGCCCACGGCGCCGACGTCGCCGCGATCATCGTCGAGCCCGTCTGCGGGAACGTCGGCCTCCTGCGGCCCGCCAAAGGCTTCCTCGAAGGCCTGCGCGCGCTGTGCGACCGGCACGGCGCGTTGCTGATCTTCGACGAGGTGATGACCGGATTCCGCGTCGCGCGCGGCGGCTACCAGGAGCTGTGCGGCGTGCGCCCCGACCTCGTCTGCCTCGGCAAGGTGATCGGCGGCGGCCTTCCGGTCGGCGCCTACGGCGGGCGCCGCGACCTGATGTCGCAGATCGCGCCGGCGGGCGCCGTCTACCAGGCCGGCACGCTTTCGGGAAACCCGATGACCGTGCAGGCGGGCCTCGCGATGTTGCGCGCGCTCCGCGACCGCTCGGTCTACGACCGCCTCGAGGACGCCGGCGCGCATCTCGAGTCGGGCCTCGATCACATCTGCCGCTCGCTCGGCGTGCCCGCCGTGGTCCAGCGCCAGGGGTCGATGCTGTGCCTTTACTTCTCGCCGAAGCCGTGCGTCACGCTCGCCGACGTGATGGCGTCCGACCGCGCGCGCTTCCGCGCCTTCTTCCACGGGATGCTCGAGCGCGGCGTCCTGCTGCCGCCGTCGCCTTTCGAAGCCTGGTTCCTGTCGACGGCCCACGACGCGGCGGCGCTCGATCTCGTGCTCGACGCGGCGCGCGAGTCGCTGCGTCCGGCGTCGTGAGGCGACGGACCTCCCCGTGCTGAAGTTCGGCGTCGTCGACCTCGAAGGCCTCGCGCGGCCGCGCACGCTCTTCGGCGGGGCGCGGGACGTGGCGGCGCCGGTCCTGTGGCGCGCGCTGCAGACCGATCCCGAGCGCTACGGAGCGACCTGCTCCGCCGCGTTCAACCGGCTCCGCATGGGGAACGGCGTCTACAAGTACACGGCGCCGCGACGATTCGCCGACGTCGAGCGCGACGTCCTCGAGCTGCTCCGTGCGCGGCTCGGCGATCGCGCGCTCGCGGCGCACGACGTCGGCGTGAGCGACGGCACGACGTCGGTCGAGCTGTTCAGCGCCCTCGCGCCCGTGTGGCCGCGCCTCCGCTTCACGATGTCGGACTACTTCGACGCCGTGTACGTGATGACCCGCGACGGCGACCGTTGGGCGGGCGTGCTGGACGCCGAGCTCAAGGTGATCCAGTTCTTCGGCCGCGGCTTCGTGCTGTCGCCTTTGTCGCCGCCGCGGAAGTGGCATCCGGTGAACCGGATCCTCCTCGACCGCCTGCGCCGCGACCTCGAGCCCGCGCTGCTCGACGCCGCCCGCGACCTGCGCCTCGACGTCGATCCTCCGCGCGCGCCCGCGGGCTGGAGCGTCGAGCGCGTTCCGCTGGTGCGCCGCGAGGCGCTGGAGCTGGTGCGCACCGACCCGCGGGCGCGCTTCGTGCGGCACAGCGTGCTCGACCCGCTCCCGGAGCCCGCGGACTTCATCCGCGCGATGAACGTCCTCAACCGCGGGTACTTCGGCGCCGACGATCTCCGGCGCGCCGCTTCGCGGCTGGTCGACGGACTGACGCCGGGCGGCGTGCTTCTCATCGGCCGCAACGTCGACGAGGAGGACGGCCGCACCGCCGCGACGGCCTGGGTGAAGGGGCCGCGAGGGCTCGAGCGCGTCGCGCGGTTCCACGGCGGCTCCGAGGTCGAGGACGCGGTCGGTTGACCGCGCCGCGGCCGCAGGGCGTCGGCGCCGCGCGCGACCGCGGACCCGGGACGCTCGCCGCGTGCGCGCTGGTCGCCGCCCTCGCGCTTGCGGCGGCGATCCACCGCCGCGACGGCCTCTACGACCGCGGAGCGTTGCCGTGGCTCGCCGCGGCCTGCGTCGCCGCCGTCTTGCCCTGGATCGCCGGGCGGCGCTTTCTCGAACGCCGCACGCCGCCGCG
>DASPNK010000337.1:0-4167 GCA_035626575.1 Planctomycetota bacterium
CGATCACCGCCGCGCCGGGTTTCACCATCTCCGCGGTGACGAGGCCCGGGCGCCCGACGGCGCACACCACCACGTCGGCGCGGCGGACCGCGCCTGCGAGGTCTCGCGTGCGGCTGTGGCAGAGCGTCACCGTCGCCGACGCTTCGGCCAGCAGAAGCGCGGCCGGGCGGCCGACGGTGCGGCTGCGGCCGAGCACCGCGGCCTCTTTGCCGGCGAGGGCGACGCCCGCCGCCTTCAGGCACTCCATGACCGCCGCGGGCGTGCAGGGGACGAGGGGCGGATCGGGATCGAGCAGGCGCCCGAGGTTGAGGGGATGCACTCCTTCGACGTCCTTCGCGGGCGGAATCCGGCGTTGGACGTCGCCCGCGTCGCACCCCGGCGGAAGCGGCGTCTGCACGATGACGCCGGTGATGGAACGGTCTGCGGCGAGGCGGTCCAGCTCGCGCTCGAGCGCCGCGCGTTCGGGGGCGCAGTCGACGACGACGTACGCGAGGCCCAGACGCACGGCGGCGTCCTGCTGGCGCTTCAGGTAGAGGTCGGACGCGGGATCCGCGTTGGCGCGCACCGCCGCCAGCCGCACCGTCGCGCCGCGCGCCGCGAGCGCGGCGGCGCGGGCCCGCACGTCGTCTTCAATCGTCGCCGCGAGGGGCGCGCCGCGGATCAGGGTCGCCGTCATGATGGCGGGCATCTTGGCGCCGGCCGCGGGCTCCGCCACGTCGCGCGTCGTTTTCGGAGGGGGCGGCGCCGGGTAGCATCGCGGGCCGCGCCGCGACGGCGGGACCGCCATGCACCAGGACATCGAGCGCACGCTCTTCACGCCCGAGGAGATCCGGCGCCGCATCGCGGAGCTCGGCGCGGAGATCGCACGACGGCACGCCGGCGAGGAGCTGACGGTCGTCGCCCTCCTCAAGGGCGGCGTGATCTTCCTCGCCGATCTCATCCGCTCCCTCGACCTGCCCATCAAGCTCGACTTCGCCTGGGCGTCGAGCTACGGCGACGGCACGACCTCGAGCCGCGACGTGAAGCTCAAGGTGTTTCCGCACGACGACCTCGCGGGGAAGACCGTGCTGCTGGTCGACGACATCCTCGACACCGGCCGGACCCTCGCGGCGGTGACCGACCGATTGAAGCGCGAACTCGGCGCGAAAGACGTCCGGCTCTGCGTGCTGCTCGACAAGGCGGCGCGTCGCGAGGTCCCGGTGCGCGCCGATTACGTCGGCTTCGTCGTCGAAGACGTGTTCGTCGTCGGGTACGGGCTCGACTACGCCGACCGGTATCGGAACCTGCCGTACATCGGCGTGCTCAAGCCCGAGGCTTACCGGAAAGGTTGACCGTCGCGTGAGCTGGGCCGACCGGGGATACGCCGCGCCGCGCTTCGACTCGCCGTTCCGGCGTTCGCCGTTCGCCGCGTGGACGATCGCCGTCACCGTCGCGGCCCACCTCGCCAAAGTGATCGCCAATGCGACGACGACGGGCGCGGGATCCGCATGGAACCGCGTCCTCGGCGTCACCTGGGAGGGCGTTCTCGACCTCGAGCTGTGGCGCCTCGCGACCTACGCGCTGGTGCACGGCGACGCGATGCACCTGTTCTGGAACATGCTCGGACTCGGCGTGTTCGGGAGCATGATCGAGCCGATCTTCGGCCCGAGGCGAATGCTCCGCATCTATGCGGCGGGCGCCGTCGTCGGCGGGCTCGGGGTGGCGGTGCACGCGCTCGCCCGCGTCCCCGACGCGCCCATGATCGGCGCCAGCGGCGCGCTTTACGCGATCATGGTCGCCGCCGCGTTCACCGTGCCGAACGCGGAGATCATCGTCTTCATCCTGCGGGTGAAGGTGAAGTGGCTGGTGACGATCTACGCCGTCATCGACGTGCTGACGCTGATGGGCGACGGCAGGCGCGCCTTCGGCGAAACCGGCGGAATCGGCGCGTCGGCGCACCTCCTCGGCGGTCTCGCCGGCGCGGTCGCGGCGTACGTCTGGCCCCGGCTCGTCGCACCTCGGGTCGACGCCCTCCGCGCGGCGCGCGCGCAGCGCCGGGCCGCCGCCGCCGAGCCGGACGCGGACGACCTCGAGCTCGACCGCCTGCTGGAGAAGATCCAGCGCGACGGCCTCCCGTCGCTGAGCGACGCCGAGCGGGCGTTCCTGCGCCGCGCCTCGAGCCGGCGGCGCGACGGCCGCTGACGTCATGCCCATCCGCGTGTCCAACGTCGCCACGCCGGCGGGGGGCGACGAGCGCGGAGCCGCCGAGGCGGCGCTCCGTCGGGCGGGCGTCGGGCCGGACGAGGTCCTTTCGGTCGACGTCGTGCGGCGCTCGCTCGACCGGCGCGGCGGGCGTCCGACGGCCCGGCTGACCGTCGAGATCCGGTTGCGCGACGAAAGCGCGCCGACGCGGTCGACCTCGGATCCCGACGTGCGTCGGGTCGCGCCGGAAGCGCCGCGCACGGTTCCCCGCGGCGACGCGCCGCTCGACGCGCCGCCCGTGGTCATCGGCGCCGGACCCGCGGGGCTCTTCGCCGCGCTCACGCTCGCGCGCGCGGGCTTCCGACCCGTGGTGCTCGAGCGCGGCGACGCGATGAACGCGCGCGCGACGAAGATCCGCGACCTCAATCGCGACGGAGTCCTCGACCCGGAGAGCAACTACCTGTTCGGCGAAGGCGGCGCGGGCACCTGGAGCGACGGCAAGCTCACGTCGAGGTCGAAGGACCCGCGGGCGCGCGAAGTGCTCGACGAATTCCGCACGAAGAGCGGCGTCGACGCGGTGACGGTCTTCTATCGACCTCATCTCGGATCGGACCGCATCCGCGCGGTGGTGGGGCGACTCCGCCAGGAGATCCTCGCCCTGGGCGGCGTCATCCGTTTCAGGACGCGGGTCGAAGGGCTGCGAATCGTCGACGGCGCCGTCCGCGGCGTGATCCTCGCCGACGGCGCGCTCGCCGCCGAAGAGGTCGTGCTGGCGCCCGGCCATTCGGCGCGCGCCTTCGTCCGTCGTCTCTACGCGGACGGCGTGCCGATGGTGCGGAAACCGTTTCAGACCGGATTCCGCGTCGAACATCCGCAGCCGTGGATCGACCGCGCGGTCTGGGGAGATCCGACGCTCGCCGGGAAGCTCGGACCCGCCGACTATCGTCTGAGCGCCCGCGGCGCCGGGTTGTCGCTGTTTTCGTTCTGCATGTGCCCGGGCGGGGAGATCATTCCCGCGATGTCCGATCTCGAGCACGTCAACACCAACGGGATGTCGTACTCGAAGAAGGACAGCGGGTTCGCCAACTCGGGCCTGGTCGCCACGCTGGAGCCGGACGCGTTCGGCGGGGCGCCCGACGATCCGCTGGCCGGGATCGCCCTGCAGGAGCGCTACGAGGCGGCGGCGGCCGAGGCGACGGGCGGGAGCCTGCGCGTCCCGGCGCAGCGGCTTTCTGATTTTCTCGAGGGGCGCGTCTCCGACGCGTTGCCTCCCGGTTCCTGTCGCACCGGGTTTACGCCCGCCGATCTCTCGTGCTTCGCCCCGGAGACGGTCGTGCGCGGTCTGAAGGAGGCGTCGCGCGCCTTCGCGAGGCAGCTCAAGGGGTTCCTGCATCCGTCGGCCCTGCTGGTCGGTCCGGAGTCCCGGTCGTCGTCCCCGGTGCGGTTCCTCCGCGACCCCGAATCTCTGGAATCGCCGGGCGTCGCGGGCCTGCGACCGGTGGGGGAAGGCGCGGGATTCGCGGGAGGAATCGTGTCCGCCGCCGTCGACGGGGTCCGGGCCGCGGAAGCGATCCTCGCGCGCCGCCGTCCGGGCTCGTCCTTTGCTTGACCGTCGTCCGGCGCGGACGTATGAAACGGAGCATCCCCGTCGGGTGCGCCGTCGCGGCGCGCCCCCGCCGCGCGCGCGTCCCAAGGCGCCGCGGCAAAGGTCATCCATGCGCACCGCTTCGGTCGTCCTTCTCCCGGCCCTGCTTCTGCTGACCCAGGCCGCCCCCGCCCAGGACCTGAACGCGAACGAGATCGCCGACCGCTTCGCTCAGGCCGTCGTCGACGACGACTTCGCGACGATGAAGTCGCTCGTCGTCAACGAGAAGATCAAGCTCCATTGGGCGTGGATCGAGCTGGAGACGCGGTACTTCTCCGCCGTCGCGAACAAGAGCGACAAGGATCGGAACGACCGCTACGGCGTGCTGCAGAAGTTCGCCC
>DASPNK010000338.1:0-4029 GCA_035626575.1 Planctomycetota bacterium
ACGGCGTCGCGCCGCTCGAGGCGCTTCGCGAATCGGGCTCCGAACTCGCCGTCGGCGGCGTCGTCGGCGCGGCCCCGCCGCGCCTGTCGGTCCCGCTCGTCGCCCGCGAAGGCGCCGCGCCGCTTTGCGGCGACTTCGACATGGACGGCGACGTCGACCTCCTCGCGATGACCTCGTCGTACGGCGTCCGTCTCGCCTTCAACGACGGCCAGGGCGCGCTCGTCGCGCCCGACGGCGTGATCCCCGCCCGCTTCGCGGCCGAGCGTCGCGCGTCGGTCGCGGCGGACGTCGACGGGGACGGCGACGTCGACCTCGTTTCGGTCGCCTTCAACGAGGTCGCCCTCAACGACGGCCACGGCCGCTTCGTCGCGACGCCGACGACGCCGCCCGCGACGCTGCCGCCCGCGGCGCCCGGGTTGGGCTTCGCGGCCGACTTCGACCTGGACGGCGCCGAAGACGTGTTCTGGCACCACGGTTCCTCGGGCGGGGTCGTGACGTACGGCGCCCCCGACCTGGCGTTCACGGCGACTTCCGCACCCACGCTGCAGCCGCGCTCGGTCGTCGCGGGCGACGTCGACCAGGACGGCGACCTCGACCTGCTGGTGACGGAGGAGGCGCCCGCCGCGCTCCGCCTGCTTCTGAACGGAGGCCGCAGCGCCTGGACGGCGATCACGATCGACGCCGGATCGCCGGTGCGCGACGCCGCGCTGGTCGACCTCGACGGCGACGGCGATCTCGACGCCGCCGTCGCGACCCGTTCTCCGTTCTCCCCCGCGTCGATCGCGCCGTCGCGCTTCTACATCAACCAGGGCGGCGGCACGTTCGTCCAGCAGACCGCGCCGTTCACGATCGAGGCCGACGCGGTCGCCGTCGGCGATCTCGACGGCGACGGCGACCTCGACCTCGTCTTCGACGGCGCGGGGTTCCTGCGAACCTCCGGCGGCTGGGTCGCGGGCGGACCGGCGGCGACCGGCGTGGACTTCCTCGGCGCGGCCGTGGTCGACGCCGACGAGGACGGCTTCGGCGACCTCCTCTGCGGAGCGGGCGCCTTCGCGGGCGCGGGGTCGGGCGGCTTCGGCGCTCTGCAGCCGTGGCCGGCCCCGTTCGACTACGTCCCGTGGCCGTACGGCCTGTGGGCGCCGATCCCGCGCATGCGCGCCGTCGATCTCGACGGCGACGGCGACAAGGACGTCGTCGGCCTTCGGCCCGCGCCGTTCGTCAACCTGCGGCGGCAGCTGGTCCTCGAAGACCGCCCGCGCCCCGGCCGCGACGCGACGCTCGTGCTCTTCGGCGCCGCCGGCGAAACCGGCTATTTCGGCTTCGCGCCGCAACTCGCCGCGGCGCCGTTCGTCGTCCCCGGCTGGGGCGCCGTCCACCTGGATCTCGGCGCGCTGACGATTCTCGGGCCGAGCGTCCTCGACGGCGAAGGCCGCTCCGTCCTCGCGGTCTCCGTCCCCCAGCAGCCGAGCCTCGTCGGGACCTGGCTCTGGTGGCAGGGTGCGCTGCTCGGCTCCGGCAAGCTGACCGGCGCCCTCCGCGCGACGGTGCTCGGGCTCTGATCGAGCTCAGGCGCCGTCGCCGTTCAGAACGTTCCTTCCTTCGCTTCGCCGCGCGGGCGCGCGGCGGCCGCCGTCGACTCGATCGCCTCCAGCACTTCGACGATCTGCGGATCGATCTGATCGACGGAGACGAACGGGGCCAGGACGTGGTAATCGGTCTTGCGCACCAGCAGCGGGAGACCGACCGACTCGTAGAAAGTCTGAAATACCGGGTCCAGAAACTCGTCGCTGACCTTGACGTCAGGATGCCACGGCTCGGGTTGCCGGAGCGTCGCCCGCGCGCGCGCCAAGGCGTCGACGACCTCCGCCATGCAAGCGCGCCAATCGACCGCGAACAGCTCTCCGGCGCTGCATTCTCCTTCCCGCTCCGCCCACGCAAGCAACGTCTCCCGTTGACACAGGTAGTTCTCGATCTCGCGCCGACGCCACATGAACTGCCGAAGATTGGGATCCGGATGGAGAGATTCCTGCAGTCGGTCGAAGACCGCGACGGCTTTGAGATCCGAGCAGGCTTCTCTGAGCCCGTAGAAGTGTCTGCGGGCGCCGGCGGGTTGATTGCCGACGTAATGCGTGAACGGGCGCTCAAGCCGTAGCCGCGCGGGGTGACCGAGCTTCTCCGCGAACGCGCGCAGGACGGCGAGGTCCGTCGATCCTTCGAGGTAGAGGACCCAGCCCGTCGTCTCCGCCTGGAGATACTGGTCGAACCCGATCTCCTTCAGCGATTTCACAAGCTGTGAACCGCGGTCGTCGATGCGGTGGGGGCGGCCGAGGAACGCGACCACCACGTCGCGGTCGGCCGCTTCGTTAAGCACGATTTCGGAGTGGCTCGCCGCGATGATCTGACTCTTCGTCTCGGATGCGATCTCCGTGAGGACTCCGTAGATCTGCCTCTGTCGGAGCACCTCCAGGTGGGCGTCGGGCTCGTCGAGGAGCAGGACCGACCCGGGGTTCGCGGCCATGTGGGCGAGGAGAAGAAGCGTCTGCTGTTGACCTCGGCCGCTCGCGGAGAGGTCGAGCCGAACCCCCGATGCGCGATACGAGAGAGAGATCTCTCCGCGTTCCTTGACGTAACGCGGATCATCCATCGTCACGCCGAACAGGTCGCGCATGCGGACGACGATCTTCGACCAGGCTTCCGGATTCGACTGAAAAGCGCGCCAGCAGAGATTCCGCAACACCTCCGCCGTGCGTCCTTCCCCGATCCGCACGTCGAGCGCACCCTCGTCGAGCCGCGTCTCGTTCGACGCCAGACCCGACATCGGGGGAAGGTAAGCGAGCCGCACGTCTCCCGCCGCCGCAGGAATCTCCATGCGAACGCCGTCGCTCCCGAGCCGCGACCTGCAATAGAACGATTCCTCGTTGGCGTAGTAGAACTCGAGCGCCGTCGACCACGTGCGCCCTTCAGAGACGCCTTCGACGTCGATCTCGATCAAGACGCTGCGCGTCTTCGTCGCGCCCTCTTCGCGAAAGCCCTCGCTGACGTGAACGTCGCGCCAAAGCAGGTTCGCGGACGGCACGGGCAATGCGAGCAGGTCGCGGCGGTTGATCGTGACGCCCGCACGTTCGCGCGGGACATTTCCGTCGCCGCGCTTCTCCAACCATCGCCGAACGCCGACGCTCCAGAGGGCGAGCGCCTGCAACGCCGATGACTTGCCTGAGTTATTCGGACCGACGAAGACGGTCCGTTGCGCCAGTTCGATCTCGGCGTGCCGGAAGAGCTTGAAGTTCCGCACCGCGAGCTTCGTCAGCATGCTGCAGATGATCCTCGGAAGCGGGCGGCGGCGAAAGCCGGACGGTGCGTGCGCATCGCACCGTTCTCGTCGGCCCTCCGCGAGTCGTCTTGCAGCGGCTTCTTCCGCCCGACGACGGAACCCGGTGCGCGTTCGACCGGGCGGCGGGCGCGGCGACGGGGCCGCGACCGCACGCCTCGAGGATCAGAACGTCTTCGTGACGACGTTCGAGAGGATCAGCTCGGGGCCGTTGAAGGCCGCCGACCGCACCTGCCAGGTCCAGGGGATCGTCTGGACGAAGGTGCCGGCCGGGAAGCTGAACGAGTACGAGCCGCTCGCGTTCGTGAAGCCGAGGAACGGCTCCGCCGGGAAGAACTGCGAGAAGAGCGTGAGCGCGCTGGCGTCGAGGCCGAAGAACGGGCCGCTGCCGGGGATCGGGAGCTGGATCAGCGACGGCAGGTTGTAGACCGCCGTCGACGGCGGCGCGAACGACACCGTGAGATTCAGGCCGCCGGGGGCCGGCTCGGTGAGGCTCAACGTCATCGGCGGCAGCTGCTGGATCCAGCAGGCGTACCCGACGCAGTTGGCGTAAATCATGTCCTTCAGGCCGTCGCCGTTGATGTCGAACGCCACGATGTCGTGGGTGCCGGAGGTGTGCCACGGCTTGCAGCCGGCGCCGCACGGCAGCGACGCGCCCCACGGGTCGTAGAGCACGATCGGCAGCGCCGGATTGTTGCGCA
>DASPNK010000339.1:0-2249 GCA_035626575.1 Planctomycetota bacterium
GCGGCGGGCGCGGGAGCGCCGCCGCCCTTCGCGCCGGCGCCTCCCTGGTCGATCACCACGATCACCGAATGGACCTTCGCGACCTGGCCTTCCTTGACCTTGATCGCCTTGATCGTCCCGGCGACCGGCGACGCGATCTCGACTGTCGCCTTGTCGGTCATCACCTCGACCATCGGCTGGTCGGCCTTCACGGCCGCGCCTTCCTGCACGAGCCACTTGGTGATCTCGCCCTCGGCGACGCCTTCGCCGATGTCCGGCAGCTTGAACTCGTAGTCCATGGTGAAGTCCGTCAGGGCGCGCGGCCGGCCGCCGCGCGCGGGTGATTCAATATCGGGCGACCTTCTCCACGGCGGCCAGCACGCGCTCGGGAGAAGGCATATAGACGTGTTCGAGCGCGTAGGGGAACGGCGTATCGAAGCCCGTGACGCGCAGCACCGGCGCCTCCAGCGAGTCGATCGCGCGGTCGGCGACGAGGGCCGCGATTTCGGCGCCCACGCCGCACGTGCGCGGCGCCTCGTGCACGACCACCACGCGACCGGTGCGGCGGACCTGGGCGAGGATCGCTTCGACGTCCATCGGCACGAGCGTGCGCAGGTCGAGCACCGCGCACTCGACGCCGCGTTCGGCGGCGAGCGCGGCCGCCTCGAGGCAGACGTGCGTCATGGCGCCCCACGCGACGAGCACGCAGGAGTCGCCCTCGCGGGCGAGGCGCGCCTCGCCGGGGCGGACGACGAAGTCCGGATCGTCCGGGACCTCCTCCTTCGGCTGCCGGTACACCTTCTTCGGCTCGAAGAAGATCACCGGGTCCGCGCCGCGGATCGCCGACCGCAGCAGGCCGAGCGCGTCGGCGGGCGTCGAGGGGACGTACACGTGCAGCCCCGCCGTGTGGACGAAGTACGCCTCCGGCGACTGCGAGTGGTAGCCGCCGCCGCGGATGCCGCCGCCGTAGGGCGTGCGGATCACGACCGGGCAGGTGAACTCGCCGCCGGAGCGGTACCGCAACTTCGCCAGCTCGCTGACGATCTGGTCGAACGCGGGATAGATGAAGTCGGCGAACTGGATCTCGGCGACGGGCCGGAGCCCGTTCATCGCCATGCCGATCGCGACGCCGACGATGCCCGACTCGTTGAGCGGCGTGTCGATGACGCGCGCCTCGCCGAACCGGTCGAGGAGGCCTTCGGTGGCGCGGAAGACGCCGCCGTTCCGCGCGATGTCTTCGCCCAGCATCACGACCCGCTCGTCCCGCGCCATTTCCTCGCGGAGCGCGACCTGGACGGCCTGGATCATGGTCATGACGGGCATCGACTTGGGGCGCTCCGCGGAGGACGCGGAAGGTAGCGCGCCGTCGGGAGGCGGCAACGGAACGGCGGGCGCCGCGGCGCCCTCGGCGGACGACGGTTCGACGGGCTCGACCGTCGCCGGCGGCGCGCCGCCGGGAGGCGCCGGAACGGACGGCGCGTCGGCTGCGACGGACGCGTCGGGCGAGACCGTCACGAGGGCTTCGGCGTCGGGCGGCGCGTCGGGTTCGACGTCGACGACGGCGACGCCCGCGACGTCCGCGACGTCCGCCGCGACCGCGACGTCCGGCGTGAGCTGCGGCGCCGCGGCGTCGTCGGCGGGCGCCGTCGCGACGACGGCCGCGAGCGACGGGCCCGCCGCGGTCGGCGGATCGCCCGGGCGCCGCGGACGGCGTCGGGAGCGGCGGGGGCGACGACCGAACGGTCCCATCGGCGCGTCGCGCTTCAGACGTCGAAGCGAGCCGGCGGCGCGGCGCCGCGCCGGCGGAGGTACGACTCGACGAACAGCTCGCCCGCGCGGTACGACGAGCGGACGAGCGGACCGGACGCGCAGAACAGGAACCCCGCGGCGTCCGCCTCGTCCTTCCACGCGTCGAAGCGCTCGGGCGCGACGAATTCGGCGACCGGCAGATGGTCGGGCGACGGTTGCAGGTATTGCCCGAAGGTCACGACGTCGACGCCGACGTCCTTCAGGTCGCGCAACGTCGCGCGCACGTCGGCCTCGGTTTCGCCGAGTCCGAGCATGATCGACGACTTCGTCAGCCGCTCGCCGGCGAGCCGCTTCATCTCGCGGAGCGCGGCGAGGCTCTGCCGATAGCCGCTTTTGCCGTCGCGCACGCGGCGCGTCATCGGCTCCGTGGTTTCGACGTTGTGCGCGAGTACGTCGATGGGCGCCGCCGCGACGGTCGCCAGCGGTTCGGCGCGCGCGCGGAAATCCCCGAGCAGCGTCTC
>DASPNK010000340.1:0-8637 GCA_035626575.1 Planctomycetota bacterium
AGCCGGTCGAGCGCGGCCTTGCGGGCGCCGCGGGCTTCGCCGAGGCGGGGGACGGCGCGTCGTCGTCGGGCAGCGTCTGCTCGCGGTCGCGGTAGCCGGTGAACGCGTCCCAGTCCGACCGGGGCGCGGTCGGCCCGGCGCCCGCCTCCGCGCGATCCTCCGGCCGCAGGCCGCGCTCGTGGACGTAGCGGCCGAACTCGCGACCCGCGCGGGAGCGACGCGCTTCGAGCGCCTCTTTCGGCGGGCGGGAGGGGATCAGCGCGTCGCAACCTTCGCCGATCAGGTCGGTCCGGCCCGCCTCTTCGAGCGCGCGGCGGCATTCGAACCAGTTCTCCGGCTTGAAGAACTGCATGAGCGCGCGCTGCATGCGGCGGTCGCGGAGATTGCGCGCCACGGGCACCGGCTTCAGCGTCTCCGGGTCGAGCCCGGTCCAGTACATCGCCGTGGCGAGGTCCATCGGCGACGGGATGAAGTCCTGCACCTGCTGCGGGCGGTAGCCGTTGCGCTTCAGGTAGACGGCCAGCTCGATCATGTCGGCGAGCGTCGAGCCGGGATGCGACGCGATGAAGTAGGGGACGAGGTACTGGCTCTTCCCGGCGCGGGCCGACGCCTCCTCGAAGGCGGTTTCGAAGGCGGCGAAGTCGTCGACGCCCGGCTTCTTCATCAGCTTCAGCACGCCGTCGCTGACGTGCTCGGGCGCGACCTTGAGATGTCCGCCGACGTGATGTCGCACCAGCTCGTCGAGGTACTCCGGGCTCCGCCGCGCGAGATCCATGCGGACGCCGCTCGCGATGTTCACCTTGCGCACGCCGGGCGTCGCGCGCGCCGCGCGCATCAGCGCGACGACGGGCGCGTGGTCGGCGCCCAGCAGCTTGCAGATCGTCGGATGGACGCAGGAGAGGCGGCGGCACTTCTCCTCCACCTCCGGGCGCGTGCAGCGCATGCGGTACATGTTCGCCGTCGGCCCGCCGAGGTCGCTGATCGTCGCGGCGCCTTTGCCGCCGTCGGCGATGGCCGCCACCTCGCGCAGCACCGACGCCTCCGAGCGCGACTGGATGATCCGGCCCTGGTGCGTGGTGATCGAGCAGAACGTGCAGCCGCCGAAGCAGCCGCGCATGATCGTCACGCTGGTCCGCATCATCTCTTCGGCCGGCACCGGCGCCGCGTACATCGGATGCGCGCGGCGCTTGTAGGGCAGGTCGTAGATGCGGTCCATCGCCGCGACGTCGAGCGGGAGGCGCGGCGGGTTCTGCACCAGAGTCCGGTCGCCGTGGCGCTGGACGAGGCGCCGCGCGTTGAACGGGTTCGACTCCTTGTGAATCGCCGCCGTCGCCTTGGCGAAGGCGACCTTGTCCGCCGCGACCTCCTCGAACGACGGAAGCTCGCGCGTGTCGTCGGGCGGCGTGCCGGCGGCGCGCATGGCGGCGGGGAAGTCGGGGATCGACTCGCTCTTCCCGAGGAGGTACGCCGCCCCGCGCAGGTCGCGCAGGTCGCGGATCGCCGCGCCGGCCAGCAGGCGCTCGGCGATCTCGACGACGCCTTCTTCGCCCATGCCGTAGACGCAGAGGTCGGCCTTGGACGACAGAAGGATCGACGGGCGCACCGCGTCGCTCCAGTAGTCGTAGTGCGCGAAGCGGCGAAGGGACGCTTCGACGCCGCCCGCGATCACCGGCACGCCGGGGAACGCCTCGCGACACCGCTGCGCATACACGTTGGTCGCGCGGTCCGGCCGCCGCCCCGCCGCTCCGCCGGGGGAGTACGCGTCGTCCGAGCGCGGCTTCCGGTTGGCGGTGTAGTGGTTGATCATCGAGTCCATGTTCCCGGCGGACACGGCGAAGAAGAGCCGCGGTCGGCCGAAGGCGCGGAAGGACTCGACGGAGCGCCAGTCGGGCTGCGAGAGGATCGCGACGCGGAAGCCGCGCGCCTCGAGGACGCGCCCGAGAATCGCCATCGCGAACGACGGGTGGTCGACGTAGGCGTCGCCGGTGACGAAGACGACGTCGACCGCGTCCCATCCGCGCGCCTCGACGTCTTCGGGCGCGGCGGGCAGGAAGCCCCGGCGGTCCGCGTCGCGGGCGTCTACGGAGGACTTGGAGGACGACGGACGCATGGCGTCCCAAGGTAGCAGCCGCGGCGCCCGCGGCGCGCGGTCATCGGCGCTTGCGGAAGCGTCCGACGAGGTACAGCAACAGCAGCGCGCCGAGGAAGGAGACGAGCAGCTGAGGGATCGCCGAGCTCCATCGGAAGCCCAACGCGCCGAACACCAGTCCGCCGAGCAAGCCGCCCAACAACCCCACGAGCAGGTTGCCGATCAGGCCGAATCCGCGCCCGCGCAGAAACTTGCCCGCCAGGAATCCCGCCAGCAGCCCGACGAGGATCGTTCCCAACCAGTTCATCGGCCGGTTTATAGATCCCGGGGGCGCGCGGCGGAACCCTCCGCGGCGCCGGCGACGGCGCAGGCCCGCCGTATTCGTGTACGAGACCCGTCGCCGGCGTCGCCCGGCGCGAGGGCGCGGCCCCCGCCGTCGCGCCCTTCGAGAAAGGCCCATGTCCGACTATCGGGTGGTTTGCGAAGCCCTGGAGGCCGTGCGCGCTTACGTGGACGAAGGCGTGCGCGCCGATCACGCCGGCAAGTACCTGCCGACCGTCGTGCTCGACGCGTCGGCCCTCGCGACGCGCCGCGACGGCGACGGGACGGGGCTCGTGCCGGCGATCGTGCCTTACCGCATCCGACTGGACGGGCGCCGCTCCGTCCCGCGCTTCTCGGAGCTCGACGGGGCGTCGGCGCCCGCCGACGACGCGGGCGCCGCGATCGACGTCCACTTCCTCTTCCTCACGTTGGGGGGAGAAGGCGACGGCCTCCGGGCGTGCGAGATGGTGGCGTGGTGCGCCCAGCGCCTGGCGGCGGCGCCGGTCTTCGACGCCGCGCGCCTCGGCCGCAGCGACGACGCCGAGGCGCACGTCCTCTACGACGATCTCTCGCTCGACATGATCCTGCGCCTCTTTCAGGGCTTCGGAGGGCGGTTCGCGCCGTGCGCCTCCTACGTGCTGCGATTGAAGACCGGGACCGGCGCCGCGGCGTCGTCCGCGCCCGCGATGCCGACGGCGACGCGCGCGCCCGCCCCGTGACGGCGACCTGAGCGCGTCGCCGCCGTCGACCCGCGCCCTCTCAGGGCGCGGGCACGTAGCGGTCGACGGAGAACGCCGGTGCGGCGCCGGTGGCCGGGCCCTGCGACCACGCGACGCCGGCGCCGATCAGCAGCGAGCCGTCGTCGAGCGCGACCGCGGCGTGGCCCGACGCGCCGGCGCTCCCGATCGGAAGCGGCGCGGCCGGCGTCAACGCGGCGCCGTCGAAGAGCGCGCAGAGGTTCGCGCCGGGCGCCGGGTTCGCGCCGGTCGCATCGAGATCGAGCAGCGCGGCGCCGCCGGACACGTGTACGCGGCCGTCGGGCAGCGCCGTCGCAGCGTGGAAGCAAGCGGGCGCGGGCAGGGCCGGCCCCGCCGCCCATGCGGACGTCGCCGGGTCGAAGAGCCACGTGCTCGCCGTCGCCGCCGGATGCGCGCTCGCGGCGAGCTGCGTCGTCGCCAGCACGGCGCCGCCGGTCACCCACACGCGGCCGTCCGGCAACAGCGTGGCCCGATGGCCGGCGAGGCCGTCCGCGGTCGGGCCGGCGACGACGGAGAACTGCTCCGTCGCCGGATCGAAAAGCTCCGCGACGGGAGGCCCGAACACGCCGAAGCCGCCCGCCGCGATCGGGGCGGCGCCGCAGACGCCGCCGACGACGAGCACGCGGCCGTCGAGCAGGCGCGTGGCGGTCGCGAAGATGCGCTGTACGTTGAGGGCGCCCGCGACCGGCGTCCATTGGTTCGTCGCCGGGTCGAAGGTCTCGGCGTCCGTGCGCGCGAACGGCGCGGCCGCTTCGAACGCGACGGCGGAGAGAACGCCCGACCCGCCGATCGCCAGCGCGCGGCCGTCGGCGAGGAGCGTCGTCGCATGGCCGAAACGCGGCGCGGTCATCGGGATCGCGGGGCCCGCGGCGACAGGCGTCGCCGCCGCCGGGTCGTAGAGACGCGACGCGGACGACGCGGAACCCGACGTCGCAGGTCCCGTTCCCGGAATCAGACGCACGACGCCGCCCGAATAGAGGACGCGGCCGTCGAGGAGCGTCGTCGCGCCGTGGAAGGCGCCGACGTTCGGCAGGGAGGCCGGCGCGCCGAAGGCGCGGAACGCGGGGCGCCAGGGATGGACCTCGATTCCCGACGGCGCGCCCGCCGTGAAGGGCTGGGCGTGCCCCGCGGCGATCAGGACGCGGCCGTCGTGGAGCCGGACGCCCGACGCGAACCCCGGCCGGGTGTGCGAGGCGCCGACCGCGGCGGTCCCGGCGGCCTCGAAGCCGTCGGGAGGCGCGAAGTCGACGCGACGCAGCGCGGAAAGCGCGATTCCGCCGGGCGCCGCGACGTCGTCGACGGCGAGCTGCGCGAAAATCGTCACGGCGTCCCAGAACGGGTCGACGGGCGGCGTGAACGCCAGCGGGAACCCGCCCGAGGCGCCGAACGTGCCGAGCAGCACCGGCGCGAAGAACGCGGACGCCGTGTCGAGGCACACGACGCCGTACGGCGGGGCCGGAACCGTCGCGGAGGCGTCGGACATCGCGAGGAGGTACGCCGCGCCGGGAAGCCCCTGCAGTCCGAGCGTGAACGGCGCTCCCAGCGCGCCGGGGGTCGCCGTCGTCGCGGCGGCGCCGCCGTTGCCGCCGCAGGGTTCGCCCTGGGCGCCGACCGTCGCCGAAAGCGCGAGAAGGGCCCCCGCGAGCCGTCGCGCGGCGGCGCGGTGTTTCAACTTGGGATCCATGAATCGATCTCCCGGCGACCGCGTCCGCTCCGACGCCGTCGTCGTTCTCGCCTCGCAGGCGACGCAGGCCCGGGCCCCGTCTCCCGAAGGACGATAGCCGTCCGCGCCGGCTTCGAGGCGACGGCCCGACCGCCCCAAGGGCGCTGAAGGACTTGGGATTCGCTCGAGAGGGCGCGCATCGACGCCGGCGCAGGCTTCTTCAAGCAACACCGGCGCCTGGGTTTTTTCTAAGGCCCGAGGCCGCATCGGCCGAGGGTTCTTGCACGAGGTTCGGGCCCCGCCGCCGCAAGGCCCGCGAGGGGTGACGCAGAAACGGCGCGTTTCGGAAAAGTTGGGATCGACGTTCCCGACGCTTTTAGAATCCGCCCCGTCGTCACGCGAGCGCCGGTCCGTGCCGATGCGTCGGCCGACGGCGAACCCCGACCGGCAACCTCTTGGCCCCTTTGCTTGTGTGTGATGTGAAGCGCGGTCAAAACCGCCGCGCGGCCCGCGATCAAACGTTTGTTTGTCGCGACGGTACTACGGTTGCAGCCCTGCGGAGTTTTCGCATGTCTTCAGCTTCTCAGCCTTCCCACAGCGACCGCGGAGACCGCCGACCCCGCCGTCCGCCGCCCGGTCCGCGCCGCGGCGACGGCTCGCGTCCTTACTCGCCGGCGCGATTCCGCACGCCCCGCCGCCGGCCGCCGCTCGCCACTCCTGCGCAGGACACGCGCGCCCGGCTGCTCGCCGTCTCCGCCGACCTGTTCGCCGCGCACGGGTTCGACGGCGTCTCCGTCCGCGAGGTGTGCTCCGCGGCGCGCGCCAACGTCTCGGCGGTGACGTACCACTTCGGCGGCAAAGACGGCCTCTATCTCGAGACGCTTCGCGAAGGCCTCCGGGGCATGAAGGAGCGGATGGACGCGGCCTGCGCCGGCGACGACTCCGATCCGGCGCGCGCCCTCGTCCGACGGGTGCGCGCCTTCGCCGAGGTGCTGCTGTGCGAGCGCGCGCCGTGGGCCGCGACGCGGCTACTGATGGCCGAACTGGCGCGACCGACCGCCGCTCTCTCGCGCGTCGTCGACGAGTTCATGCGCCCGAACTTCGAGGCCGTCGCCGACGCGATCCGCGCGCTGTCTCCGCCGGAGACGCCCGAGCCCACCGTGCGCCTCTGGGCGCTGACGCTGACCTCGCAGATCTGCCACGCACGGAACGCGGCGCCGGTGGTGCGCTCCATGCTGGGCTTCGACGGCGCCTACCCCCGGCTCTTCCCGGCCGAGCTGGCGCGCCACGTTCTCGAGCAGTTCTTCCGCGCCGTCGGCCGGCCCGAGCTCGCGCCTCTCGCGGAGACCGCGGCCTGATGTTGACGGTCGCGCTTCAGATGCTGACGCGCGACCGCCTGAAGTTCGCCTCCATCGTGCTGGGGGTGACCTTCGCCGTGTTCATGATCGTCGAGCAGGCCTCCATCTTCTGCGGCCTCATGCGCCGCAGCGGGGCGGTCATGCTCGACGTCGGGGGCGTCGACCTCTGGGTGTTCGACGCCCGGGTGAAGAACGTCGACGATCTTCGCGCGCTCAAGGACACCGACCTCTACCGCGTCCGCCAGGTGGAGGGCGTCGAGTGGACGGCGCGCTTCTTCAAAGGCCAGGCGCGCGCGCGCCGGAGGAACGGCGCCTTCGAGAACGTGCTCGTCCTCGGGCTCGACGACGCGACGCTCGTCGGCGCGCCGAAGGTCGTGGTCCCGCCCGCGTCGGAATCCGACCTCTTGCGCCGCGACGCGTTCCTGCTCGACCGCGCGGGCGCCGCCAAGCTCGGCGGCGTGGAGGCGGGCGAAGAGATGTCGTTCAACGACCGGCGCGCGGTCGTGGCCGGATTCTGCGAAGCGACGCGGAACTTCCAGTCGCTCCCGGTCGTGTACACGCGCTACACGCAGGCGATCCAGTGGGTGCCGAGCGAGCGGAACACGCTGTCGGCGGTGCTCGCGCGCGTGAAGCCGGGGCACGACGTCGCCGCCGTGCAGCGCGCCATCCGCGAGCAGACCGGGCTCGAAGCGAAGACGCCCTGGGAATTCCGCTGGATGACCATCGTGTACCTGCTCAAGTACACCGGCATCGCCATCAACATCGGGACCACCGTGCTGCTGGGATTCCTCGTCGGCGCGGCGGTCTCGGGCCAGCAGTTCTACACCTTCGCGCTCGACAACCTGAAGCAGTTCGGCGCGCTGAAGGCGATGGGCGCGTCGAACCTCACGCTCTCGGGGATGATCGCCGCGCAGGCGGCGACCACCGCCGCGATCGGCTACGGGCTCGGTTGCGGGCTCGCCGCCCTCGTGGCGCGCTCGGCCGGGCCGAACGGTCAACTCCCGGTCTACACCGTTCCGGAGGTGCTGATCATGGCGGGCGTCGCGGTGCTGGCGATCTCGCTGCTGGCGGGACTCGTCGCGCTGAACAAGGTGCGCCGCGTGGAGCCCGCGGCCGTCTTCCGATGAGCGAGGGGACGCGGCCGGTCGCGGTCCGCTGCCGCGGCGTCCACAAATCGTTCGGCGACGGCGCCGCCCGCGTGCATGCGCTCCGCGGCGTCGACCTCGACGTGCCGCCGGGCGAGCTGTTCCTGCTCGTCGGCCCTTCGGGCTGCGGCAAGACGACGCTCATCTCGGTCGTCGCCGGCACCCTCGACGCCGACGCGGGGGAGGTCGAGGTCTTCGGCGCGCGGCTCGACCGCATGTCGCAGCGCGCCAAGACGGCGTGGCGGCGGGCGACGCTCGGGTTCGTGTTCCAGCAGTACAACCTCCTGCCCGCGCTCGGCGCGGCGGAGAACGTCGCCGTGCCGCTGACGCTCAACGGCGTGCCGCGCCGCGAAGCGCGCGAGCGCGCGGAAGCGGAGTTGGAGCGGGTCGGCCTCGCCGATAAGCGCGAGGCGACGCCGTCGCAGCTCTCGGGCGGGCAGCAGCAGCGGGTCGCCATCGCGCGCGCCCTGGTGCATCGCCCGAGGCTCCTTGTCTGCGACGAGCCCACCGCGGCGCTCGACGGCGACACGGGGCGTCGCGTGATGGACCTGCTGCGCGAGGTCGCGCTGTCGCCGGACCGCGGCGTGGTGGTGGTCACGCACGACAACCGCATCTTCCAGTACGGCGACCGCACGGCGTTCATGACCGACGGGCGGGTTGACCGCGTCGAGGCCGCGCGGGAACCTGCGGCCCGATGAAGCTGCGCCGCCTGATCCTTCCCGCGCTCTCCGTCGCGGGGATGGGATTCTCCGTCGCGACCGTGCGCGGACTGATGAAGTCCGAGCCCGATCGTCCGCCCGCGACGGCCCCCGCGCGGAGCCCGTTCCGGAAGACGCTCGCCGGGGCCGGGCTCGTCGAGCCGGCTTCGGAGTTCGTCGCGGTCGCGCCGCAACGGAGCGGCGTGGCGGTCGAGGCCTCGCCGCGCCCCGGCGACCGCGTGCGCCGCGGCGACGTCCTCTTCCGACTGGACGCCCGCGCCGCGGAAGCCGCCGCGCGGGTCCGGGAGGCCGAGCTCGCCGCGCGTCGCGCGGATCGCGAAGCGCGGGCCGCCGAGGTCGACCGCGCCGTCGCGGCGGTCGCCGAAGCGGACGCGCGGCTCGCGCGGGTCAAGGCGGCGCCGCGCGCCGAAGAGCTGCCGCCGCTGGAGGCGCGGGTCGCGGAGCTCGAGCGGTGGGTCGCCGACGACGACGACCGCGTCGCCCGCGCGGAGCGCCTCCTGCCGACCGGAGCGGCGGTCGAGCGGGACGTGGTCTCGGCGCGGGCGGCGGCGGAAGCGCGCCGCGCCCAGCTGGCGCAGGCGCGG
>DASPNK010000341.1:0-5423 GCA_035626575.1 Planctomycetota bacterium
CGCGCTCGCTGGCTCACGCCGCCGCGCGCACCGAGTCGACCCCGCGCGGCCTCCTCGTGGAGCTGAACAAGCTCTTGACGCCCGACCTCAAGCGCGGGTTCTTCGTGTCGGCGGCGTGCGCGTCCATCGACCCGCGGACCGGCGAGGCCACGCTGGCCTCGGCGGGATCCCGCGCCCCGATGCTGCAGTTCGTCTCCGCCGCCGCGGGCATCCGCGCGGTGCAACCGGACGGCATCGCGCTCGGCCTCGACAAGGGCCCGGTCTTCGAGCGGTCCCTCCAGGAGGCGCACCTCACGCTCGCCCCCGGCGACGCGCTCGTGCTCGCGACCGAAGGCGCCTTCCAACTGCTCGGCTCCGACGGGAAGCCGCTCGGAGACGTGAGCTTCCGAAAGCTCGCCCTCGCCGAAGCGAAATCCGGGCTCGACGGCCTCGCGGGGCGGATCGTCGCCGCCGTCGAGGCGCGCCTCGCGCCCGATCCGGGCGCGTTCGACATGACGGTGGTCACCGCCGTCCGCGTCGCGGGCTGACGACGGCCGCGGCGTCGCCGGACCGCGCCGCGCGGCGTAGAGTCCCCGCGCCATGCAGCCCGTCACCGCCGAACAGATGACCGTGCGCCGGTTCCAGGCGCTCATCGAGGAGACCTTCGGCGCCAAGGACCGCGGGCGCGGCCTCGCCGGCACGTTCATGTGGTTCGCCGAGGAGGTCGGCGAGTTGGCGCGGGCTCTCAAGAAGAAGGCGCCGGATCACGCCAACCTCGAAGAGGAGTTCGCCGACGTCTTCGCCTGGCTCGCGACCCTCGCCTCGATCGCGGGCGTCGACCTCGCCGAAGCGGCGGCGAAAAAGTACGGCGCAGGCTGCCCGCGCTGCGGCGCCGCACCCTGCGCGTGCGCCGAAGCGTCGCGGTTCAAGGCGTAGCCCTGCGGCCGCGTCCGGGCGTCCGCCCTCCCGGTTAGGGTTCCCGCCCCCGATGCCGCGCGACTCTCTTCAGGCCGAGCTGTTCGGCGACGCCGCGCCCGCCGTCGACACGCGGCGCGTCGCCGAAGTCGCCGTCGCCGCCCCGATCCGCACGCCGCTCACCTACGCCGTCGCGGACGACCTCGACCTCGCCCCGGGCGTGCGCGTGCGCGTGCCGCTGGGGGCGCGGCGCGTCGAGGGCTTCGTCGTCGCGGTGCGCGCGCGGCGCGCCGACGAGACGCGCCTCAAACCGGTCGCCGAGGTCGCCGACCCGCGACCGCTGCTCAATCCCGCCACCCTCGCGCTCGGGCTGTGGATGGCCGAGCGCTACGCCGCCGCGCCGGGAGAGTGCTTTCAGACCGTCGTGCCGGCGCCGGTGCGCCACGGCGCCTCGGGCCCCACGGTGCGGCGCGCGCGCCTCGCGGCGCCGTCGCCGGTCGTCCGCGAGGAGGCCGACCGTCTCGCCGCGCGCGGGCCGACGGCGCCCCAGGCGCGGCTGCTCGAACTCCTGCTGCAGGACGACGACCGCCTCGCCGCCGAGCTGGAGGCGACGGCGCCCGCGGCCGCGTCGACCCTCCGCACGCTGAAAAAGAAGGGGCTGGTCGAGATCTACGACGCCCCCGCGCCCGACGACGCGCTCGACGCCGTGCGGCCGCGGCGCGCGACGCCGCCGCAGCTCACCGACGAACAGGCCGCGGCGGTCGACGCGATGACGGCGGCCGTGGCCGGCGGCGGCGGGGCCTTTCTCCTCCACGGCGTCACCGGCTCGGGCAAGACCGAAGTGTACGTACGCGTCGCCGAAGCGGCCCTCCGCCGCGGCCGCGGCGTCATCGTGCTGGTGCCCGAGATCGCGCTCACGCCGCAGACCGTCGAACGCTTCCGCGCGCGCCTCGGCGACGTCGCGGTGCTTCACTCCAACCAGTCCGACGGCGCCCGAGCGCGCCGGTGGGAGGATCTCCGCTCGGGGCGGGTGCGCGTCGCCCTCGGCCCGCGCTCCGCGCTGTTCGCGCCCATCGACGACGTCGGGGCGATCCTCGTCGACGAGGAGCACGAAGGCACGTTCAAGCAGCAGAACGCGCCGCGCTATCACGCGCGCGACGTCGCGCTGCGCCGCGGCGCGGCCGAAGGCGCCGTCGTCGTGCTGGGCAGCGCCACGCCGAGCCTCGAAGCCGAGCGCCTCGCCGATCAGGAGCGGCTGGTGCGGCTCCGGCTCACGCGGCGCACGGGCGGCGCCGCGCTCCCCGACGTGCGCCTCGTGGACCTACGGCGCGAGAAGCCGGTCGGCCCCGGCGGCCTCTTCTCGACGGCGCTTTTCCATCAGACGCGCGAGGCCCTCGCGCGCGGCGAGCAGGCGCTGCTCTTTCTCAACCGGCTCGGCTTCTCCACCCAGCTGCTCTGCAAGCGGTGCGGGTGGCGCGGACGGTGCGTGCAGTGCGAGGTCAATCTGACCTATCACCGCGAGACCTCGCGGCTCCTCTGCCACTACTGCGGCGCCGAGGCGACGCCGCCGGCGCGCTGCCCCGACTGCGGGCACGACGACGTGAAGTACCGCGGCGCGGGCGCGGAGAAGGTGGCCGAAGCGGCGACCGCGCTGTTCCCCGGCAAACGCGTCGCCCGCATGGACGGCGAAACGCTCCAGGCGCGCGGCGCCGCCGAGCGCATCTACGACGCGCTCCGGAACCGCGAGATCGACGTGCTCGTCGGCACGCAGTCGGTGGCGAAAGGGCTCGACCTTCCCGGAATCACGCTCATCGGCGTGATCAACGCCGACACCTCGCTCCTGTTGCCGGACTTCCGCGCGGCGGAGCGGACGTTCCAGCTCCTTTGCCAGGTTGCGGGACGCGCCGGCCGCGGCGACCGGCCCGGCCGCGTGCTGATCCAGACCTACGAGCCCGACCACTACGCGCTGCGCTGCGCGGTCGCGCACGACCACGACCGCTTCGCCGCCGAAGAGATGCGTTACCGGCGCGCCGCGGGTTACCCCCCGTACGCGAAGCTGGTGCGGGTCGTGTTCGAAGGCGTCGACGACGCGCGCGTCGAAGCGACCGCGGCGGCCGTCGCGGCGCGGGTCGCGCAGCAGGAAGCGGTGCAGGACGGCCGCGTGCGACTCCTGGGCCCCGCGCCCTGCCCGATCCCGCGCCTGCAGTCGCGCTTCCGCCGCCACCTGATGCTCAAGTCCGTCGACGACGACGCCCTGACGTCGCTCTTGCCGGCGGCCTCGACCGGAGGCGACGCCCACGTCCGCCTCCTCGTCGACCGCGACCCCACGGGAATGCTCTGATTCCGCTCCGCTCGCGCGACTCTCTGATTCCGCTCCGCTCGCGCGACTCTCTGATTCCGCTGCGCTCGCGCGACTCTCTGATTCCGCTCCGCTCGCGGAGCGGCGGCTTCTTAGTTCCGCGGCGCTCGCGCCGCGGCGGCTTCTTGATTCCGCCCCCTCTCCGACGGGGCGGCGGCTACCTGATTCCGCCCCGCTCGCGGGGCGGCGGCGGCATGACGGCCCCGCGAAGCGGGGCCTTGCCGTCGCGGGGCGGCGGGAAGTCGTCGACGACCGGCGAGGATTGAGGGGCTTCCGTCGTCGCCGACGACGCGGTCGTCGTTGCGCCGCTCCGGAAGCGCTTCGCTTCCGTGACGCTCCGGGGCGCCGATCCGCCGCTCTCGGACCAACGCACCCGGACCCAAGCGTTCGGAGAGCAGGAGATCGTCAGGCTCACTGCGGCGCCGGCGGAGCGGGACCCAACGCCGATCTCTCCTGACAGTCGCCTCGCATCGAGGCGCACTGAAGGCGGGGAGTTCCGCCGCCGCGTGACGGCCGTAAGGCCCCGCCGTGCGGGGCCGTCATTCAACCGCCGCCCCGCGAGCGGGGCGGAATCAGATAGCCGCCGCGGCGCGAGCGCCGCGGAATCTAAGAACCGCCGCTCCGCGCGAGCGGAGCGGAATCGAAACGCCGCCGCCCCGCGAGCGGGGCGGAATCAGATAGCCGCCGCGGCGCGAGCGCCGCGGAATCGAAGAGCCGCCGCTCCGCGAGCAGAGCGGAATCTAGAGCTTTCCCTTTTCCCGCGCCTTCGCTTCCCAGGTCTTCGCGTCGAGCGTGTCGGCCTTCTCGTCGAGGATCTCGCCGAGGGCCTTCGCCGCGGAGCGCTTCACGTCGAGGTGCTCGGCGCCGTCGTGCAGCACGGCGAGGAGGTACGGCGTCGCCTCGGGGTCTTTCATGCGGCCGAGCGCGAGCGCGGCGCGCAGGCGGACGAGCTGCACCGGGTCGTGGAGCGCCTTCACCACGTAGGGGAACACTTCCTTGTCGCCGACCGCGCCGAGGGCCGCGACCGCGTGGACGCGCGTGGCGGCGTCCATGTCTTCGACCGCGCCGACCAGCACCAGCAGGAGCGCCCTGGGCGTCTGGCGGTTCACGATGCGCGAAAGGACCAGCGCGGCGTTGCTGCGGATCTCCGGCTTGGGGTGGCGCAGGTACGGCGCGACGACTTCGGGATTGATGAGGTCGGCCGGGCGGCGCTCGCCCTCGGCGGGCGCTTCGACGCGCGCGAGGGTCGAAAGGGAGACCAACGCGTTCTGCACCACCTCGCCGTACTGGTCCTTCAGCGCCTCGAGGAGCGGCGGCACGGCGTCGACGCGCTCGGAAAAGCCGAGCGCGGCGGCCATCGTGCGGCGGTGGCGCGGGCTGCCGAATCGCAGGTCGGAATTCACCTCGGCGAAGTGGTCGTTCACGTAGGTCCGGAGGAGGCCGGCCATCGAGGCCTGCCGCTCGAACTCCTGCTTCTGCGTCGCCGCCCACCACTGATCGCAGGCCCACTCCAGCCGAAGCAGGCGCTCGTTGCGCGCCTCCGGCGTCTCCGGGGCGGGGCCCGCGGGGAGCGGCGGCGTTTCGACCGTCGGCGCGGCGGGCGGGTCGGCGGGACGGGACTCGGCGCCCGACGAAGAGCAACCCGCCGCCGAGAGGCAGAGGAGGACGGCGGCGGCGGCGGCGAGCTTCGGTCCGTGCATCTGGCGGTTCCTCAGGGTGCGGATCAGGCGGAATGCGGCGAGACGGCGCCCGGCGGCGGGATCTTCCCGGGCGGCGGTCCTTCGGTCCATTTTTCCAGCGCGGCGGCGACGTCGGCGGGGATCGGCCGCACTTTTCCGGCGCGGTCCACGCAGGCGAGCCGGACGTGGCCGGTGCAGCACAGGGCGTCGCCCGGCTCCACGGAGAGCCGGTGACGTACGGTGAACCCCACGCGCCGGAAGTCGTCGAGCCGGGACTCGACGCGGACGACGTCGTCGTAGCGGACCGGGCGGCGGTACTCGAGGTGCGCTTCGGCGACCGTCAGCAGGAGCCCGCGCTCGCGCTCGAAGGCGGCGTAGGGGAATCCCGTGTCGCGCATCAGCTCCGTCCGGCCGATCTCGAACCAGTAGAGATAGTTCGAGTGGTAGACGACCCCGGCCGTATCGGTCTCGGCGTACCGGGCTCGGACGCG
>DASPNK010000342.1:0-7712 GCA_035626575.1 Planctomycetota bacterium
CGCGGCGGCGGAGGCTTTCGCCTCGAGGTCGCCCAGGTCCTCCGGCTTCAGCTCCAGGACGCGGCCGAGGTACTTGCGGGCCGCCTCGACGTCGCCGCGATCGCGGGCGAGCGTCCCGAGCTCCAGCTCGGCGGTCGTCGACGCCGCGGAGAGATCCGACGCCGCCTTGAAGTCGCGCTCCATGGCCGCGACGGCTTCGCGCACCGGCGCGAACCACTCGAGGAGCGCGTCCCCGTCGGAGAACGCCTCTTCGCGCTCGAGGCGCAGCACGAGCTGCTCGCCGCGCTTGCGGAACTCCGCGTCGTCGAGCGCGCGGTACTCCCACATCTGTTCCGGCACCCACTTCGAGGCCGCGAGCCGCACCTTGAGCTCCATCCGCTTCTGGAAGCGCGCCAGCTCGTGGCGCGCCCGCATCAGGTGGATCGCGCCGCGGGCCTCGAGGAGCGGCGCCGAGCGCGGCGCGCGCGCGAGCGCCTGGTCGACCGCGGCGAGGGCTTCGTCGAAGCGGTCCTGTTCGGCGAAGCTGAGCGCGAACCGCGCGAGGGCGCGCTCCCGCCATTCGGGGTGCTTCGCGGCGATCTCTTCGAAAAGCTCGCGGGCCCGCTCGCGCTCGCGCAGGCGCGACCTGGCGATCGCGAGGAGATAGCCCGCCTCGGCGCGGGACGGGTCGGAGTCGTACGCGATCTCGAGGTTGTCCGCCGCGCCGCGCCAGTCGGCCGCCTCATACAGTTCGCGACCCTCGGCCTCGTAGTCGCCGCCGCAGCCCGTCGCGGCGAAGAGCCACGCCGTCGCCGCGACGACGAGACGCGCGCCCCCGGTCGGACGGCGCGACGCGCCGCGGCGCGCGGCGCGAGGAAAGTCGACGGCGGGGCGGACGCGGTGGCGGGACATGGAGGCTCCGTGGGCGGCGCGACGATAACGGCCGCGCGCCGCGGGGCGTACGCGGATCGGCGCGCCTCGGTCTTCATCGGACGCCGCCCGCCCCGGAACGAAGCCCGGCCGCCGCGGGGGACCGCTCCCTGCGGGGATAGCATGGGCGCGCCATGAAGAAGCACGACGGGTGTCGCATCGGCGTCGACGGGGGCGGGACGCGCGTCCGGGCGACGGCGCGTTGCGGCGACGTCGAGACGGCGCGCGTCGAAGGCGGCCCGGTGAACCCCAACCGGGTCGGGGTCGAGGCGGCGCGCGGGGCCCTCGCCCAGGCGCTCCGCGACCTCAAGAGGCGGGAGCCGAGGATCTCCGTCGCCGCGGGCGCCTGCGTCGGCCTCGCCGGACGCTCGCACCCCGACGTGGCCGACGTGGTCTCCGGCGCCTTTCAGGACGCCGGGATTTCGGTCGAAGGCCCGCGCATCCTGTGCTCCGACGCCGAACTGGTGCTCTGGGCGGCCTTCGGCGACGCGCGGCCGTCGGGGGTCGCCGTCGTGGCGGGCACCGGCAGCGCCGCGCTCGCCCGCGGCGCCGACGGGCGGCTTGCGCGCGCCGGCGGCTACGGGGCGGTCCTCGGCGACGAAGGCGGCGGACACTGGATCGGCGTACAGGCGTTGAAGGTCGCGCTGCGCCACGTCGAAGAGGCCGCCGCCGGGTCGCGCGTCCGCCCGTCGATCCTCGTGGACGAGATCCACGCCGCCCTCGGCGCCGAGTCGCTCGCGTCGGCGCCGGCCGCCACCGCGCGGGGCGCCCTCAAGCCGTCGACGCTCGCCCCCGCGGTCGTGAAAGCCGCCGAGCGCGGCGATCGCGACGCCGACGACATCCTGCGCAGGGCGGGGGAGGAGCTCGCGGGCCTCGTCTGCCGCGCCGCCACCGGCGCGGGCCTTCACGGCGCTTTCCCGGTTCGAGGCGCGGGCGGCGTGCTGGCCGGCGCCGCGCGCGTGGTCACGGCGCTCGTGACCCGACTTGGGGTCCACCGCCCGGAAGCGGTCTTCACCGGGGCCGAGTGCGAACCGGTCGACGGGGCCTTCGCCCTCCTCGACCACGCGACGCGCGAAAAGACCGTCCCCCCCGGCTGGTAGGGTCGGCGGTCGTCGCGGCGTGCGTCTCCCTTCGATGCGAAGGCGGACGCGCGCGGGCGACGGAGAGCCTCCGCCATGAGCGTCGACGCGTTCCTCACTTCGCTGCGCACCGACCCCGAGCTCAAAGACCAGGTGGCCGGCTGGATCGTGCGCCCGGGCCGGTCCGGCGCGTGGGCCGATTTCCCCGACGCGGTCCCCGAAGCGTTGCGCGCGCTGCTCCGGCGCCGCGGCATCGAGCGCCTTTACTCGCACCAGGCGGAGGCCTGCGCCCGCGCGTCGCGGGGCGAACATTGTCTGATCGTCACGCCCACCGCTTCGGGCAAGAGCCTCGCCTACAACCTGCCGGTCGTCTCTTCGATCCTGCGGGCCCGGGAGCAGGGCGGCTCGGAGCGGCCCACCGCGCTCTACCTCTTCCCGACCAAGGCGCTCTCGCAGGATCAGACCGCCGAGCTGCACGGGTTGGCCGAAGGCCTCGGTCACGCCGTCGCGGCCCACACCTACGACGGCGATACGCCGCCCGACGAGCGGCGCATCGCCCGCGACGCCTGCGACGTTCTGGTCACCAACCCGTACATGCTTCACGTCGGCATCCTGCCCAACCACGCGCGGTGGGTGCAGTTCTTCCGGCGGCTGCGTTACGTGGTGATCGACGAGCTGCACGTCTACAAAGGCGTCTTCGGCTCGTCGGTGGCCAACGTGCTCCGGCGCCTCAAACGCGTCGCCGCGCGCCACGGCGGCAGGCCGACCTTCATCGGCTGCTCGGCGACGATCCGCGACCCGGAGAAGCACTTCGAAAAGCTGATCGAAGAGACGCCCGCCGTCGTCGACCGCAACGGCGCTCCCGCCGCCGAGCGGCATTACGTCTTCTACAACCCCCCGGTGGTCGTCCCCGCGCTCGGCATCCGCGCCCGCGCGGTCGATCACGTGCGCACCCTCGGCCGCCGGCTGCTTGCGCAGGGCGTGCCGTCGATCTTCTTCGGCCGCAGCCGGAGCGTCGTCGAGACGACGGTGAAATACCTGAAGGACGCGGCCGACGAACTGCGCCTGCCTCCCGACGCCGTCGTCGGCTACCGCGGCGGCTACCTGCCCGACCTGCGGCGACGCATCGAGCGCGGCCTCCGCGCGGGCGAGATCCGCAGCGTGGCGGCCACCAACGCGCTCGAGCTCGGCGTCGACATCGGCGCGCTCGACGTGGTGGTGATGCAGGGCTATCCGGGGTCGAGCTCGAGCTTCCACCAGCAGGCCGGGCGCGCGGGGCGGCGGTCGGGGACGTCGGCCGTCGTGCTGGTCGCGACGTCGACGCCTCTCGACCAGTTCGTGCTCTCCGATCCGGAGCGGCTGGTGAACGGGCGCAACGAGGCGACCGTCATCCATCCCGACAATCTCGTCGTGCTGGCGCACCACCTGAAGTGCGCGGCGTTCGAGCTGCCGTTCCGCAAGGGCGACGCCTTCGGCCGCTCGGCCGACGCCGGCAAGCTCCTCGAGTTCCTCGCCGGCGAAGGCGGCGTGCTCCTCGAGCGCGACGGCCGCTACCACTGGATGGCCGAGGCCTATCCGGCGCAGGACGTCCCGCTCGACTTCGCCGACTCCGACACGTTCACCGTGCTCGACGCCGAGACGCACGCCTCCCTCGGGCTGGTCCACCGTGCGGCCGCCTCGACCACCATCCACGAGGACGCGATCTACCAGCACCAGGGCGAGCAGTACCACGTGGAGAAGCTCGACTGGGAAGGACGCCGCGCCTACGCGCGCCGCGCACAGATCGACTACTACACCGACGCCGATACCGAGACCGACGTGCAGGTGCTGGTCGAAGACGCGAGGGCGTCGCACCTGCTGGCCCTCGAAGGGCGCGGCGACGTGCACGTCACGACGCTCGCCACGCTGTTCAAGCGCATCCGGTTCTACACGCACGAGAATCTCGACTCGGGCGTCATCAAGCTGCCGCCGGAGGAGGTCGACACCACGGCGTTCTGGGCGGCGCTGAGCGACGAGACCGTCCGACGCGCGCGCCTCGGCGATACGACGCGCTACGGCGCGCTCCCCGGCGCGGCCTACGTGATGAAAGGCGTGGCGCCGATGTTCCTCCGCTGCGCGCCCGGCGATCTCCGCGCGAAGGGCGAGATCCTCAACACGCATTTCGAGCGACCGACCATCCTCCTCTTCGACGCGGTGGCCGGCGGGCTCGGGCTGGCGGAGCAGCTGTTCGAGCGCCGGAAGGAGATCTACCGCGCCGCGGCGGACGTCGTGGAGCGGTGCCCCTGCGTCGTCGGGTGCCCGGCGTGCATCGGCCTGAATCGCGGCGGGCGACCGGCGAAAGAAGCGGCGCTCGACGTGCTGCGGCTGCTCGCGGCGGCGGCGGGGTCGGCGACGGAGACGATCGCGGCCGCCGCGGCGGAGCCGGCGTGAGCGGAACGTTCGAAGACAAGCTGGCGCGCCTCGGCGTCACGCGCGGCCCGGCCGTCGGCGGCGCACCGCCCGAGGCGCGACCGTCGCCGCTCGCGTTCGGCCGAAACTCCGCGGCGCCGCCGCCCGCCGCGCCGAAGCCACCGCCTTTCGACGCGGACTGGCCGGCCGGGTTGCGCGAACGGCTGCGGCGCGCGGCGCAGGGCGGCGTCGGCGCGACGCCGTCGTCCTCGTCCGCGGGCTTCGCGAGTCGTCCCGCGCCCGGTGCGCTCCGCGCGACGGCGCGGGGCCTCGTCCACGTCGCCGAATGGTCGACGCCCCGCGACGCGGTCCACGGACGCGTCGCGCTCGACGCCTGCGCCGACGCGCGGGCGGTCGTCGCGGCAGCCGCCGCGCGCGACGCGCGCTTCCTCGGCGCCGATCTTCGCGACTGGGCGTTCTTCGACACCGAGACCACGTCGCTGAACGCCGGGGCGGGCGTGTGGGTCTTCCTCGTCGGAGTCGGACGGTTCGTCGGCGGGGACTTCCGCGTGCGGCAGTTCCTCCTCGTCGGTCCCGACGGCGAAGAGGCGTTCCTCGAGGCGGTGCGCGAAGAGCTCGCGGACGCGGCGGCTCTGGTGTCGTTCCACGGCAAGTCGTTCGACGCGCCGCGGCTCGACGATCGCTGTCGGCTGTCGGCGGCGGCGGAGCTTTGCGCGCGCCGACCCCACTGGGACCTGCTCCATGCGACGCGGCGGCTCTTCGGGCGTCGCTGGCCGGATTGCCGGTTGCGCACGGTGGAGGAGGAACTGTTGGGCTTCCGGCGCTCCGACGATCTCCCCGGCGCCGAGTGCCCGGCCCACTACTTCGCGTACCTGCGCGGCCGCCCGCATCGGCTCGCCGACGTCTTCGAACACAACCGGTACGACGTCGTCTCGCTTGCGGCGTTGGCGGGCACGTTGAGCGCCGCCTACCGCGCCGCGCCGGGTTGCCCCCACGAAGCGGCGGCGGTGGGGCTCGACTGGGCCGAGGCGGGCCGGGAAGACGTCGCCCGCCCGTACCTGCTGCACGCCGTCCCCGCCGCGGGACAGCTTCTGCCTACGACGAAGGACAAGCTGCGTCGCGCGCTCCGGAGAATCGGCGAGGGTGCGGCGGCGGCGACGCTGCGCGCGGCGCCTCCGGCGGCCGCGGAACCGGTGGGAGCGGCGGCGGCCGGCGCCCCTCCGGGGGCCTCCGGCGACCGACCTTTCGAGCCGCGCGGCGGCGTGACGTTCCGGTCGCCGAGGTGAAGCGGCGTCGGCTCGCGCGTCGATAGCCGAAGAGGGCCTCGACCGACGTCCGGGCGCGGCGTCGCGCCCGCGCATGAAACTTGCAACGACGACGGCCGGTCGGCACACTCCGCGCGCCGGCGGAGGCGAAAATCGCTTCGCCGACGCTCGCGACGGACGCCGACCGCGCGACCCTGTCATGTTTCTCCGGACCCCGCATCTCCTCCTGACCGCGCTGATCGCGGCGACGGCCTCCGTCGCCGCGGCGCAGGAGTCGGCGCCGTCCGCGCCCCTGGTCCGCGGCGCGAAGGCGCCGGAGTACGCGTTCACGGGTCCGATGCTCAACGGCGACGGGCGCCGGGCGCTCGCGGATTTCCGCGGCCAGACGCTCTTCATCAACTGGTGGAGCCGGTGGTGCCCGGCGTGCCGTCAGGGCGTGGTGCCCTTTGCGGAGCAGATCCGGGAGCAAAAGGGCGACGCGGTCGCCTGCGTGCTGGTCGAGACGCAGCCGCTGACGGAGGAGCAACTGCTGGCCGTCATGGCCCGGATGTTCCCCCGGAACCGCTGCACGACCGTGGCGCAGCAACCGGGTCTCGATCTCGAGCCGCCGGCGTCCGATTTCCCGTACGCCGCCCTCATCGGCGTCGACGGGACCGTGCTGTGGCACGGCCATCCGATGGCGCAGCAGCGGAAGATCCAGAGCCTCATCGACGAGCAGTCCAAGCTGGCGCAGGCGGGGTGGGGCGCGACGCCCGAAACGAAGAAGGCGCGCTCGCTTCTTTACGGGAAGAACGACCTGGCGGGCGCGGCCGCGGCGCTCGACCAGGCGGAGAAGTCCCGGAACGGCGCCGAACGAAAGGACGCCAAAGCGGACCTCGACGCGGCGCGGGCCGAAGTCGAGGCGCGGTTCGTCGCCCGCCGCCGGGCGGTGTCGGCGCTGCTGCAGGCCGGCGAACCGCTCGAGGCCCAGCGTCGCGCGGCGGCGCTGCTCAAAGACGTCAGGAATCGGAAGCCCTGGGAGAAGGAGGCGCAGGACCTCGTCGCTTCCTTCAAGACGCCCGAGGCGGACCGCGAACTGAAGGCCGACCAGGCGCTGCAAAAGTGGCGCGCGGACGCGGGCGACGGTCCGCCGAGCGCAGCCGCGGTCGAGGCGCTTTCCGGGCTGGCCAGGAAATTCGAAGGAACCAAAGTCGCTGTCCGCGCCACGGCCGTCGCGGCCGCGTTGCGGTCGGACTTCAAGTAAGAGTCGGGGCGCGCGCTTGCGCGCGGGCCTCGGCGCGCGAAAGTCGGAGCGGTTCGGTGCGTACAACGGTTTCGGCCGCATACCCTCGGGCCGACGCCGTTTCGATCTTCGGAGACACGTCCATGTCGATACGTCCGCGTTTCGCGCTCGCCCTCGCCGGCGCGGCGCTGCTCGGCGGTCTCGCTTCGGCGCAGAACGCCGCGCTCAAGGAAGGGGAGAAGGCGCCCGCCTTCACCTTCCAGAACATCCACCTGAACGGCGACGGCCGCACCTCCCTCGAGGAGTTCATCGGCAACGTCGTCCTCGTCGACTGGTGGGGATACCACTGAGGACCTTGCCTCGGCGGGAGCGTGCCTCACGCCATCAAGGTGCATCTGGAGCGCGGCAAGGACGGGATGGTCGCTCTTCTTCTTGAGTCTCAGGGACTCGACCCGAGCGAATACCTCGGCTTCATGGCCAAGCGCTTCCCGAAGAACAAGTGCATGGTTCTCCAGGGCGGCGGGCTGCAGACGGAGCCGGCGTCGGGCGGACTTCCTCACTCGGCGTTGATCGGCGCCGACGGCACGGTCCTCTGGACCGGCAACCCCAACAGCGCGCCGAAGAAGATCGACACGCTCATCCAGGAGGAGATCGAGAAGAAGATCAAGCCCGGCTGGGGCAAGTCGCCGGATCTGAAGAAGGTCCGCGCGCTGATGTACGGCAAGGGCGACCTCGCCGGCGCCGCCGCGGCGCTCGAGGCTGCGGAGAAGTCGGCCAAACAGGATCAGCAGGACGACGTCGCCGCCGCGAAGAAGGAGCTCGAGGTCC
>DASPNK010000343.1:0-7376 GCA_035626575.1 Planctomycetota bacterium
AGCGCTGCGGCGCCGAGGACGAGGCCGACCAGGGCGAGCCGCCGTCCCGAGAGCTTGCGCAGGGCGAGGGCGACGCGGATCCGCAGGCGACGCACTTTCGGCGGCCACGTCGCGGGAGGTCGCAGCCGCGCGAGCGCGACGAGGAGGAGGACGCCGAGCGCCGCGGCGACGCCGAAGGCGACGAGGATGCGGCGTCCGACGTCGGCCGAGCCGCCGCTTTCGGCGAGGGCGTGCGGAAGCGCGAGGAGTCCGGCGCCCGCGAGCATCGCGAGGCCGACGAAATCGCTGAGCCGGTCCGTCAGACCGCCGAGCACCACGGCTTCCTTCTGCTTCGTCGCCTGCATCGCGAGCCCGGCGCGGAGGACGTCGCCGCCGATCATCGAAGGGAGGAAGAGGTTGGAGAAGAGGCCCGCCGCATAGGCGCGGAAGGCGTCGCCCGGCCGCAGCCGTCCGCCCGCAAGCAGGATCCACGCGCGCCACTTGAGGACGCCGAGGGCGTGGACCGCGAGGAAGGCGCCGAGGCCAAAGAGCCAGTCGCCGGGCGTGAGCCGCGCGAGCGCGGCGCGGAGCTTGTTGCCGCCGACCGCGCGCACGACGGCCGCGAGCACGACGATCGTGAGCGCCGCTTTGACGGCGAATTTGAGCTTGCGACGCCGCGCCGCGCGCGGGTCGACGTGCGGGACGGTCACGCGGTCACTCGCCCTCGTCCCAGGCGGTGACGTCGAGGCCGATGCGCATGTTCTGATCGGCGAGCAGGCCCACGCACCAGACGATGATCGCGGCGAGGACGCCCATCACCGCCGATTCGCTCAGGTTGCCGACGAAGACGTCATAGACGAGCTTGGCGGCGCCGAAGAGGAACATCGCCGCGCCGACGGGAAGGAACACCTTCAGCGGGTTGAAGAGCACCACCGCCCGCAGGATGAGCAGCGTGAAGTCGTAGGCGTGGCGCGGGCGGATCTTCGACTCGCCGACGCGCTTCGCGTACGTGATCGGGACGTACGCGACCTCGAGCCCGTTGCAGAGGTGCGCCAACGTGATGGTCGTGGTGAACGAGAATCCGTCGGGCAGGATCCGCGCGAATTGCCGCGCACGCCGGCGGCGGAAGACGCGCAGCCCCGAGTTCAGGTCCGGGATGTCCCGCCCCGCGAGGTAGCCCGCCAGCTTCGCGATGAACCACTTCGCCGGCCGCCGCTCCCACGGGATCGCGACGTTCGGCGTGACGCGCGCGCCGACCGCCATCTCATGGTCCGCCGTCGCCGCCAGCAGCTCGGGGATCGCCGTCGCCGGATACGTCCCGTCGGCGTCGGTGATGCACACCAGCGGCGCCTTCGCCTCCATCACCCCGCGCTTGAGCGCCGCGCCGTAGCCCCGGTTCCGCGGCTGCCGCAGCACGCGACACGGCGCTTCCGCCGCCGCCGCGCCGGTCCCGTCCGACGACCCGTCGTCGACCACCAGAATCTCGAACCGCCGCCCCGCCTCCCGCAGGACCCGGTCCACCTCCCGCACCGTCCCTGCCACGGCCCCCACCTCGTTGAAGGCGGGGATGACGACCGTCACTTCGGGCCCGTCGGAAGGCGTCGCTTCAGCTCGCGGCAAAGACATGGCGGCGGGGATGTTATCGGCGCCGGCGGCGGTCGCACCGGAGCGCTGTTCGAGGTCGGCGTCGACTCGTCATGGGAGCTCAAGGACGGTCGCGGGTCGCTCGAGCGTCTCCGCCGGGGTTCTCCGCGGGAGCATCGATTGCGCGACCAGGGCAATGCTCTGCCGGACCTCGTGGCGAGCCGCCCGCCGTCGCGCGGGTGGCGAGGGGCGCCGAGAGCGCGCACTTGTGAGCGTCAACAATCCATGCACAATTGCTGACAAAACTCAGATGGGCAAGCACGCGCAATCCATTGACTCTTCCGTGCTTCGGAGGATTCGAGCCAAAGGTCGAGGTTCGGTGGTCTCTGCAGGAGACCTTCTTGACCTCGGAAGTCGGTCCGCGGTGACCCAAGCCCTCTCGCGAAACGTCCGGCGCGGCGTTCTCCGGAAGGTCGGTCGCGGGCTCTACGAGCTTCCGCCGAGCCCCGGGGAGTTCGGAATGCTTCCGCCCTCCGTCGGCCGCGTCGCGGACGCGTTGGCGCGCCGCGACGGGGTTCGCATACAACCGTCCGGCGCCCATGCGGCCAACCTGCTGGGGCTCTCCGCGCAAGTCCCTGTTCGGGCGATGTTCGTCACCGATGGTCGCGCCAGGACCGTGACCATCGGGAAGCGCCAGGTCGTCTTCAAACGCGTTCCCGCTCGTCGAATGGCTGCGGCGGGCCGAATGAGCGGAACGGTGATGCACGCGTTGCTCTGGCTCGGCAAGAAAGGCGTGAACGACGGCGTCGTCCAGATCCTTCGCCGCAGGCTTGGCGAAGAACAGAAGCGGCAGTTGCTCAAAGACCTTCGTTACGCGCCGACTTGGGTCGCCGAGGTCATGCGGAAGGTCGCGGTCGACCCCTGAGAGAACGGAAGGACGGGGATGGACGGATTCCTTTCACTCTCCCTCGCCCGGAGGCGAGAGCTCTGTCTGGTCGCGTCCGAGACCTTGGGTCTCGACGCCGCGAGCCTCGAAAAGGACTTCTGGGTCTGCTGGGTCCTCCGCGAAGTCTTCACTTTGCCGGACTACGGGCCCCTGCTCACGTTCAAAGGCGGAACTTCCCTGTCGAAGGCATGGAAGCTGATCGAGCGGTTCTCGGAGGACCTCGACGTCGTCGTCGACCGCGGGGCGCTCGGTTTCGGAGGAGAACACTCGCCACAACATCCGGGGATCAGCGGCAAAGAGCGGGCTCGACGCCTGCTCGCGCTGAAGGAGGCGTGTCGAGCGTTCGTCGGTGAATGACTGCTGGGTGCGTTGAAGAAGACGATCTCCGAGCGGCTTTCACCCGATGATGCCCGCCGCCTCACGTCGGACCCGGATGACGTGGATCGGCAGACCCTGCTCTTCGAGTATCCGCGCGCATCTCCCGACTCGTACCTTCGGCCGGTCGTGAAGATCGAGTTGGGCGCCCGCTCGGACACCGAACCGACGGAAACGCCGGAGATCCGTCCCTATCTCGCGGATCTTGACGAAACGATCCTGGGGCCGTCGACGTTCACCGTGAAGACGGTCGCTCCGGAGCGGACATTCTGGGAAAAGGCCATGCTCCTCCATGAGGAGCGCCATCGATCGGGAGGCGTGGCGCCCAAGTCGAGGCTCTCGCGTCACTACTACGATCTCTTCCGACTCCTCGGCGCGGGCGTCGGCGCAAAGGCCGCAGCCGATCTACCGCTCTTCGAACGCATCGCCGCGCATCGAACCGTGTACTTCTCGAAAGCAAAAGAGGCGCAGTCGACGCTCAAGCCGGGAACGTTGCAGTTACTGCCCGCCGCCGGCGTCGAGGCCGAATGGCGGAGAGATTACGCGGCCATGAGCGAGGTCATGTTCTTCGGCCGGCCGCCGACGTTCGACGAGATTCTCTCGAAGGTCGCGGCTTTCGAGCGGTCGTTCAACGGACGGATGGAAACCGAGACCTGACCGATCCGAGGACGCCCCGCTCGCATGCGGGGGCCTCCGCACCGAAGACTGCGTATCGGTGCGCGGCTGGGTCAATCTCGAGCGGCGAACAGCACTCCCAGCGCTTCCCCCAGCGACCAGGCGTGAAGCAGGGTCGTGGCGCGGAGGAGGGCCGGGCCGAGGCGGCGGGCGGGGAGGCGGCCGGCGGCGAGGCGGGTCAGGCGGAGGAGCAGCAGCGGGGCGACGAAGGCGCTGACCAGCGCGCGGAACGGGCGGGCGAAGGGCGAGAGGCGGCGGCCGAGGAGGTCGCCGTAGAGGCGGCCCCAGGCGAAGCGCTCCGCGATACGGTCGGACCACGGGCGCGGCGGGCGCGTCTGGACGACCTCGATCTTCGGGTCGAGCCAGAGGGTTTCGCC
Source organism: Planctomycetota bacterium (assembly GCA_035626575.1). Lineage (GTDB taxonomy): Bacteria > Planctomycetota > CAIWVZ01 > DASPNK01. Next base: position 3,937 of record DASPNK010000343.1, read on the forward strand.
GCGGGCGCGCAGGGCGTCGTGGACGACGGGCTCGTGGTAGCGGTCGATCCAGACGTCGTGGATGCGCAGCAGGGCTTCGCGTTTGTAGGAGACGCACACGTCGGTGAGGGTCTCGCGCGGGCCTTCGTCCTGCGGCGGCGCGTAGCGGCCGAAGTCGCAGAGCCAGAGGGCGTCGTTGATCGGCGTCGGGATGCCGTTGGCGACGACGCCTCCGATCGCGGCGTGGGGGAGGCGGCGGTGCGCGGCGCGGACGGCGTCGCAGAAACCCGGCGCCGGCGTGCCGTGATCTTCGACGATCGCGATCACGTCGCCGCGCGCGACGGAGAGACCCGCGGCGCGGCGGCGGTCGATGCGTTCATGCTCCTGCAGATGGCCCGGCGCCTTCGTGTCGAGCGGCAGGTCGCCGAGATCGACGAACGCCACGTCGTCGTACTCCACGGCGAGCACCGCGGTCGCGCCGCGGTCGCGCTCGATGGGCACGAGGATCTCGACGCCGTCCGGCGTGCGGTCGCCGGGCCGCAACGCCGCGAGCGTGCGGCGCACGCTGTCGACGCCGCTCACCACGGTGACGACGACGCTCAGCTCCGGCCGCTCGGGCATGGAGCGGTATTAACGTGCGCGTAGCCGCGTTCGCCCGAGGAACTCCGCCTGCGGCCCCGACCTGCGTCGCGGCCGGGCGTCGATGTCGGGGCTGCGATGAATGCGGCGCGACGCGCCTGAAACGACGGCCGACGAGTCGAGTTCAGCGCGCGGCGTCGCTTCTGGTAAGTACGACGCTATGCCGTTCCTCCGAAGCGTCGCGGCGGTCGCCGCCTTTTCCATCGTTCACGTGCAAGCGCAGACGATCTGGACGGTCGACGACGACGGCGGGCCCGGCGTTCAGTTCACCGCAATTCAACCCGCGATCGATGCGGCTTCGAGCGGCGACGTCATCGTCGTCGCCGCCGGGACGTATGCGGGCATCGACATCACCGCCAAAGCCCTCACCCTCGTGGGCGCTGGACAAGGCCTCACCGTCGTCGGTAGTCCGACGGCGGGAAGCCACGTCCGCGACGTCCCCGCCGGTTCCGTCGCGACGCTGGCCGCGATGACGGTCTACAAGGCGTACTTCGGCAGGCCCGCCCCGGCCGTCGACGCCGTGACCGTCGCGACCGCAGCCGACGTAACGTTCCTCTACGGCGCGACCGTGCGAGCCGTCCGCGTCCGCTTCGATCGATGCGCGTTCTTCGGGGCGCCCGGTTCCGGCGGCGGACAATTTTCGGCGCCGTCGCCGGGCGGGCCCGCGCTCGGAAGCCTCGCCGGCGACGTCCTCCTTTCCAACGCGCACCTCGTGGGCGCGACCGGCGCGCCGGGGATCATCCACGGGTCCTTCGGAGGCGTCGGCAAGCTGGAGGCCGTCGACTGTTTCATCGTCGGCGGCGGCGCCGCCTCGAACGGCTTCGGAACGCTGCCTGCGCGAGAAGCGTTGTGGGCGGTCAGCCCTGCACGGATCTACGGCCCGCAGTCGACGTTGCTCGGAGGCGACTGGTCGGGCGCCGCGACCGCCGGCGCAATCTTTGCCTTCGCGCCGGTGGTCGTTCACCACGCCGCCCTCGGCGGGCTCGTGTCTCCGTCGGTGACGTTCGACCCGGTCTGGCTGCCGACTCTCCAGGCCACCTCCCCTTGGAAGATCGCGGACGACCTCGTTCTGACGGTCAAACTCGGAGCGCCTGGCGCCGGCGGCGCTCCCTACGCCGTCGCGTTTTCGTTCGGATCGCAGCCAACGGCGCTGACGTCGCCATTCGTCGGCAGCCTATGGCTCGCCGACCCGTTCGCGATCGCGGTCGCCGCCGGGCTCGGCGCCGACGGATCCGCCGCTTTCGTCATCCCCGGAGGAACGGCGCCCACGTCGCTCTTCTACCTTCCGCTCCACTTCCAGGCGTGCGCCCTCGATCCGACCACCGGCGCCTGGGGCGTCGGTCAATCGACGACAGTGATGTTGGTTCCCTGATCGCGTCGGGCGGCCACGCGCGTCGGGCCGAGCGTTTTTTCTAAGGCCGGCGGTCGTCCGCGATCACGCGCGGGGCCGCGAACGCCAAGCGCTCGCGACGACGCCGGCCGCGGCCGTGGCGACGCAACCGGCGGCAAGCACGCCGGCCATGCCCGACGGCTCGTCGGGCTGAGTGAAGAGCAGCCACGCGGCCGCGGCGACGGCGCCGGCGGCGTTCGCCAGCGCATCCAGGCCCAGTCGGCCTGCGGCGACGAGCCCGAATCGGAGATGCCCTTCGAGGAGCGTGAGCAGCCAGCAGGCGACGGCGATGCGCAGCGCGGGCGCCGCCTCGGCGAAGCGCGGTCCGAAAAGGAGACGCAACCCCGTCGAGGCGGCGTCGCCGCCGGACGCGCGCGCGGAAAGCTCGGCGACCGCGATCGCGCCCGTCGCCGCGACGACGCTCCCGACGGCCGACCGGACCGCCGCGCGCCGAAGCGCGGCCGCGCCGTGATCGCGGGCGAGGCGCGCCCAGCCCGGCAAGAGGTTGAGGAAGTAGAACAGCACGAGCGCGTGCGCCGAGATGAAGAGGCGGTGGACGGCGCCGAAGCGGTCGCGCGCGTCGCCGGCGAGCAGCACTCCCGCCGCGACGACCGGGCCGAACATCCGGAGCGCCCAGAAGACGCCGCTCGTCAGTGCCGGGGCCGAGGCGCGAAAGACGTCGCGGATGCGAAGCGGCGGCGCGTCCGCCGTCGGCGGCCCGGCCCGGCGTCCCGCGAGCGCGCGTTGAAGCGCGGCGCCGACGAGGAAGCCTGCCGCGTCGCAGACCGGCACGATCCACGCGTCGTCGACGTCTCGGACGAGCGCCGTCGCGCCGATGAGCAACGCGGTCGCGCGCGCGACCTGCGGCGCCGCGACCCACGCCGGTTCGTGCCGCGCCTGAAAGAACCACTCGCTGAGAAAGGCGTAGGGGACGAGCGTCAGCGCGTACCAGCGCGTCAACGTGGCGACCGTCGGCGGAAGGTCGGCCAGCGCGGCATACGTCAGCAGCCCGCCTGCGGAGACGGCCGTCAATCGCATCCGCAAGGCGCCGAGGCCGGCCAACAGGCGCGCCCCGTCGTCCGGCGCCGTCGCGAGCGCGCGCGTGCCGTAGGCCGCGAGGCCGCCCTCCGCGATCAGCGACGCGACGAACGCCGTCCCGAGCGCCGACTCCAACGCGCCGTACGCGCCGTCGCCGAGGCGTCGCGATAGTACGAGCGCGTATGCGACGAAGCTCAGAGCCTTGGCGAGCGCGTCGCCTCCGGCGAGCACGAGGTAGCTCGCCGCCAACCGTCGGCGACCTGCGACGGGTTCGATCACGGCGTACGACGTCGACGCGCGTAGGCCTCGCCGAGGCGCCAGAGCAGCACGACGCAGGACACGGCGCCGAGGATCAGGACCAGATGCGGTCCGGCGCCGCGCGGCAGCGCCGCGC
>DASPNK010000344.1:0-9316 GCA_035626575.1 Planctomycetota bacterium
CGTTGCGCCACGGCGCCGCGACGTAGGAGAGGTCTCTCTGGTCACCGAAGATCTTCTCCTCGGGGAAGAGGTTCACCGTGCGGCCCTCCGCGTTGCGTCCGTAGAACGGTTCGAGGAACTTCGGCGTGGAATAGGCGCCGACGTTCGCGATCTCGACGCCGACGCTCCGATCGTTCGCCGCGCCGGCATGGGAGGCGCGCTCCTTGACGTCGAGCGTCTGCCAGATCGTGCCGTCGAGATCGAGCATGAAGTGCACCGACAGCCCGCGCTGGTCGTGCAGCGCGCGGAAGCACCGCTCCGAGCTGCCGACCGCGTCGTAATGCACGACGAACTGGGTGATCCGTCGCTTCAGCGCCTCGACCGTCCAGCCCCCCTCCCGCACCCGCTTCGCCTCGGCGGCGGGAAGCGAGGCGGTCGAGCGCTCGCCGTAACGCCGAGGGTCGGCCGACGGCCGCGACGCGAGGTCGACGGGCAGCGCCTGATAAGGCGCCGAGTAGCAACGCTCGGAGTAACCGTCGTAGCCGATGGGATCCGACCAGAGGACGACCGGCGTGCCGATGTCGACGCGCTCGCCCGCCACGACGATCGCAGTGCCCGGTTGAAAGGGCGGGCGCTTCTTCGGCCGCCACGGCTTCACGGAGGCGGCGGTCGGGGTCTCCGTGCCGGCGTCGCCCGCCGCGGTCTCGTCGGGCTCGCCGCCGCCGCAACCCGCGGCGACGCAAAGCGCGAGCGCCGCAGACAGGGTGAACGGAAGACGTCGGACGCCGGGCATCGGACGGAGAGTGTACCGACGCGCCGCAAAAGCCGCGTCGCGGCGAACCTCTCGCGCGTCCGGCGCGCGGCGTTCGGGTTCAACAGAAACGCCAAGCGACGCCGAAGAGTCGCAATGACGTGACGACGGTCCGCACTCTCCCGTGGCGGGAACGCTTCTCGTTCCGCATCATCGCCGCCTTCGGCCTGATCCTCCTGACGACCGGCGCCGCCACGTACGCGCTGCTCGCCGGCGAGCTGCGCACGCAGGGCGTGATCGACATCCAGGATCGTCTGAACGACGACCTCGAACTGCTGATGATCCGCTCGCGCGCCGTCCTCAAGCCGGGGGCGGGCGCGGCCGAGCGGCAGACGATCATCGACGGCGGCGCGGCGTCGGGCATCCGCATCACCGTGGTGCGCCTCGACGGGACGGTGGCGGCGGACTCGGCCGAAGACCCGGCGCACATGGACAACCACGGCGACCGGCCCGAGATCGCGGCGGCGGCGCGCACGGGCCGAGGCGCGTCGCGGCGCCACAGCAAGACCGTCGGGCAGGACCTGATCTACGTGGCGAAGCCGGTCCGCGACGGGGCGCGGCACGTCGGCTACGTGCGCGCGGCGATGCCGGCTTGGCGCGGGGCCGAGCGTCTGGCGGCCGTCCGCAACATCCTGGGTTGGACCACCGCGGGAGCGGTGGGCTTCGGGCTCCTCGCCGCGACGTGGCTCGGCTCGCGCGTCTCCCGTCCGCTGGAGGCGCTCGCGTCGGCGGCGGAGCAGGCGCGGGAGGGCAACCTCGACGTCCGGCTGGGCGCCCATGGCGCGGGCGAGGTCGGGCGCCTCGGCGAAGCGTTTGAAGCGATGCTGGCGGGACTGCGCGCGTCGCACGAGCGCACGTCCGTCGCGATGCGCGAGCTGCAGGCGTCCGAGCGCCTCGCGCAGCAGCGCAAGGACGCGGCCGACGCCGAGCGCGAAGCGTCGGCGCTCGTCGTGGCGGAGATGTCGAACGCCGTCTCGGAGTTCGCCGCGGGGCGCGTCGAGCGTCTTCCGGTGCGCGAAGGCGACGTCGGCACGCTTTACCGCCGGTTCAATCGCATGACCGACGAGCTCGGCGCCGCGCGCGCCGCCGCGACGGCGGAGAGGGAGCGGCTCGCCGACGCGGTCCGCACGCTGCTCGCGGCCATCGACCGCTTCGCCGCGGGCGACCTCACGGTGCGCGTCGACGCCGCGGCCGACGGCGAGGTCGGCCGGCTTTATCTCGGATTCAACCGCGCGGTCGCCGCCGTCGCCCGGATGCTGGAGAGCGTCGTCGCCTCCGCGCGCTACTCCTCGGAGGCGGCGGCGCGCATCTCGGCCTCGACCGAAGAGCTCGCCGCGGCCATGAAGGACCAGCGCGAAGCCGCGCGCCATGCGGCGCAGTCGTCGGCCGCCGCGGTCGCCGAGGTGGCCGACAACGCCGCGCGGGCCCGCGCCGCGTCGGAGGCGGCCGGGGCGAACGAGTCGTACGCGGGGCAGGGCGGCGCGGCGATGCGCGACGTCGTGGCGTGCATGCGCGGCATCGCGCAGACCACCCATGCCGCGCGGCAGCAGGTGCAACGTCTCGACGCGGCCCGGCGCGAGATCGGCGTCGTGGTCGAGCTCATCGAGGAGATCGTCAAGAAGACGACGCTCCTCGCCATCAACTCGTCGATCGAAGCGGCGCACGCCGGGGCCCACGGGACGGGCTTCGGCGTGGTCGCGGGCGAGGTGAAGAAGCTCGCCGAAAAAACCAACGTGGCGACGCGGCGCATCGCCGCCGCCGCGCGCGCGATGGAGGCCGAGACCTCCGCCGTCGCGACGCACCTCGAGATCGCCGAGAAGTCGGTGGAGGACGGCGTCCGGACGGTCGCGGCCGCCGACGACGCGCTCGAGAAGATCGTGCGCTCGGCCGAAGGCGTGCAGACGGGCATGACCGCCGTGCTGTCCGCCTGCGAGCGGCAGTCGCAGCAAGGCGCCGCCGTCGACCGCCGCGTGCGGGACGTGACGGAGATCACCGCGGGCTCGGCCGAGGGCATCGCCGAAATCGCCCGCGCGGCCTCCGGGCTCGGCGCCCAGACGGTCGAGCTCGAGGAGCTGCTCGGGCGCTTCAAACTGCCCGAGCACGCGCTCGCGCCGACCGCCTGACGGCGACGGCCGCGGCCTCGTCGCGGTGCGCCGGCCCACGCGGCGCCGCGCGGGCGGGTAGCATCGCCGCCGTCATGGCGTTCGGCCGGCGGGGGCTCGCACGGGTCGCGGTCCTGGCGCTCGCCGCCGGGGTCGCGCTCGCGCAACGCCCCGGCGACGAAGCGTGGAAGAAGACGGTCCGCGACGCCCTTGCAGCCGACGCCGCAGGCTTCCCCGGGTACGAGGCGAAGCTGGCCGCCGCGCCCCCCTTGTCGAAAGCCGACGCGAAGGCGTGGGTCGACTTCGTCCGGAAGGAAATCGCCGGATCCGCCGGCCCGCGACTCGAGGCCAAAGGGACGTCGTACTTCTACGACCGCGACGACCGCGCGAAGCGCCGCGGCAAGTACATCGTGTCCGGCGCCGAGAACACGAAGGGCCTCGTGTTCGGCCTTCACGGCGGCGGCGAAGGGTCCGCCGACTGCGGGCCGGCGGCGTCGGCGTTCCGCGGCTGCATCGGCGCCGCGGGCATGATCGGGATCTACCCGGAGGCGGTGGAGGCCACCGAGGCGGCGTGGGGCGACGACGTGACGGTCGCGTTCATGCTCGACCTCCTCGCCGCGGCGCGTCGCACGTTCCGCTTCGACCCCGAGCGCGTGTACGTCGTCGGCCACTCGATGGGCGGGTACGGCGCGTGGACGTGGGGAGGGCGGTTCTCCGACCGTCTCGCCGGTTGCGCGAGCTTCGCCGGGTCGCCCACGCCGATCTTCGAAGACGGCGACCGCAGCAAGCCCGTCGTCGCGATCCAGCCGGGCGTCCTGCCGAACTTCCGGAACGTCCCGTTGTGGGTCTACCACTCGCAGGACGACAGGCAGGTGCCGTGGCCGTCGACGAAGTTCGCGACCGACGCCCTGAAGGTCCTCGCCGCGGAGAACCCCGGCGCCTACGCGCTCGTGTACGAAGAGGTCGAGAATCGCGGGCATGCGTTCCCGGCGAAAGGGCCCGGCCCCGCGATGGAGTGGCTCGCGAAGCGCGCGCGCGTTTCGCGGCCGGCGCGCGTCGCCTGGGAGGCCTTCTACGAACGACCCGACGCGAGCTACTGGCTGTGGTGGGAGCGACCCCGGCGCGGCGCGCGCATCGACGGCGAGATCCGCGCGACGCCGACCGGCGCCGCGATCGCCGTGACCGGCGACGCCGAGGCGGTCGACGTGGCCGCGCTGCTCGACGACGCCCTCTGCGACCTCGACAAGCCGGTCACGCTCACCGTCGGCGGCCGGAAGACCTTCGAAGGCGTCCCGCGCCGCACGCTGCTTGAGATCGTGCGCAGCGCCCGCCGGCGGAACGACCCCGGCCTGCTTTACACCGCCCGCGTGCCCTGACGCGGCAGGGCCGTCCGTCCGCTTCGCTTCGGGCGCGGGCCGCTGCGGTCCATACGTCGGCGCGCCGCGAGCGGTCCGAGCGTCACACGTGTGCATCGTTGCGCCGACGTCCCCGCCGGTCCGGACGCGGCGTCACCTTCCGGTCGCGCCGCCTGAACCGCCCGACGAACCCGTGCCGGTGGCGCCGCGCGGGCCCTTCGACGACGCGGGCGCCTCGCGCGCGGGCTTGCCGGCGCCGTAGGGCGTCTTCCGGAAGCGGACGGTGTAGACGCAGTTCCTCGACACGAGCTCGGCGAACGGCGTTCCCGCGTAGCGGGCGAGCATGCGCGCGCGGTCGGCCTGCACGCGTCGAAGCAGCGCGGCGTCGCGCACCGGCGCGTCGGGTCGCAATGCGACGTCGGCCGGGTCGGGGCCGCCGTCGAGACAGCGCACGGGATCGAGGCCCGGCTGAAGGCCGGGATCGCTCCAGGCGTCGGCGGGAACCTCGTCGCGCGCGGCGCGCCACGCTTCGCCGACGGTGAACCGGTGGATGAGCAGCGTGTGGCGGAAAAGGTCGACGTCGGCGTAAAGGCGCCGGTCGACGGCGTCCCGCGGCGCCCGCTTCGCGGCGGCGTCGAGGATCGCCAAGGCCGCGTCGAGCGCTTCGAGCGTCGCGGGCGCCGCGCGCAACAGGCCGCGGTGCGCTGCGGGATCCGCCCAGCCGTACGACAGGAACCCTTCGCCGCGGGTTTCGGTCATGACGCGCGGCGTGCGAAGGTCGTCGGCGACCGGCGGCGTGACGTCGGCGACGCACGTCCGCCGATTCGACACCGCGTGCCAGGCCCGCGCCGCCGCGATCGCCGCCGGGCGGCGCGCGACGTCGTCGAGGATCGTCGCGCGCGGCCGGAGGTCGGGCGCGAACGCGTCGCACCGCGCGTAGTCGTATCGGAGCCCGGTGCGGCCGGCCCGATTCCACGACCAAAGCACGTAGCGCCCGCCGCTCTCCGCCGCCGCGCGCATCAGGCCGTAGGGACCGAACGACGACGGCAGCGGGAACCAATACCGTTCGAGGGCGTCGGCGTCGACCGCGTCGATCCGCTCCCGCACGTCCTCCGGCGCGCCGGGTCCGCCTGCGCCGCCGCCCGCTCCGTAGCGCGGCCTGACGACGGGGGGCGGCGGGAGGTCGACCGGAAACTTCGTCGACCACCAGGCGCCGTGCCAATGGAAGGGCAGGTGCGGCGCGGCGACGTCGCCGCCGTGCCACGGCGCCGCGGGGTCGCGCGGGCCGAACGGATCGCGGCCGACGTCGTGGTCGTACCACTTCACGTCGGCGCCGCTCCCCGAGCCGCGGTCGGGCGGATAGAAGCCGTCGAGCCAGGCCCGCCCGAAGCACGCTTCGGAGCCGACGACGTAGAGCGACTGGCGGCGTTTGCGGAGGCGGTCGACGACCGCCTCGAGGTCGTCGTCGTCCTCGAAACGCCAATCGGCGAGGTACGCGACGATCCCCGGCTCGTCGAGCCCGTCGAGCGAAGCGAGCAGGGCGCGGCAGGTGTTTGGAACCGGTCGATCGGGGCGCGCGAGGACGCGCCGGAGCGGATCGACGAGGGCCGCCGCGCCCGGCGCCGCCGGCGAGAACGGCTCGCCGAGCGCGGCGACGCGCCACGCGGGCACGGCCGGCAGGCGGGCGCCGACCGCGACGAGCGCGCGTTCGAGGTCGACGCCGGACCGGCGGACGTAGGGCGTGACGTCGACGACGAGCGACACCGGGAGCGCGTCGTCGTGACGCACCGCGCCTCCGACGGCGAGGCGCAACGCGTCTTCGAGGGACTCGGCGCCGCGCAGCATGACCTCGTCGGCGACGCGCCCGACCCGGCGGTCCTGCCCGCAGGCCGCGGCCGGCGCGAGGCACGCCCCTGCGAAGGCCGCGGCGAGCGCCAGGCGTCGCCGCGACCGCACGCCCGGACGGGCGGTCGCCGTCCAAAGTGTTGATTTTTTAGCACATCGCGGCCGGAGGACGTCTTCGTCGGGAGTCATGGGCGGTCTCAGCGGAGGCGCGGAGGCGGTCCGGGGAACGGCCCGAGGCGGAGCGCGAGGACGAACCCGGCGGCGCGGGGGCCGGTCGCCGCGGGCGGGCCGGTCGGCCGTCGCGGCGTCCGCGTCGGCGCGTTCGAAGCGGCGAGCGGGGCTTCGGCGGGGAGCAAGGCGGGCGCCGGCGGCGCCGCGGCTTCGGGGGCCGTCGGCGTGCCGACAGGCGGCGCCGCGGTCGCCGCGAGCGTTTCAAGGGCAGGCGCCTCGGCGCACTTCGGCGCCGCGTCGACGCGACCGACTTCGAACGTCCCCTTCGCCGCAGCCGTCGACGCGAGCGCAGGCACGTCGTCGCACGAGACGACGGCGGCGGTCGAAGACGCGCCGAGCGTCGGTCGCAGACAGAGCGCGGCGATCGCCGCGGCGGTCGCGAACGCGGACGTCCTCGCCGCGGCCGCGGGGCTCGGAGGCGCTTCCGGCGCCAGCAGCGCACGGATGCGGCGTTCGAGGCGGACGGGCTCGCCGCCGCCGACGCCCAGCGCCGCACGCGGCGCGGCGCCGCGACTCACGGCATGCAGGAGCATCGCCGCGTAGATCGACGGGCGCTCGCCCGCCGCGACGACGGCGGCGTCGCAGTCGATCTCCCGCGCATCCCTCAGGCGGCGGGCGAGGCGCCACGCCGCCGGGTCGAACCACCGCGTCGCGCAGAGCAGGACGCCGAGGGCCGCCTCGCGGAGGTCGCCTCGCCGTACGTGCTCGAGCTCGTGCCACAGCACGGCGCGCAGGCGGCCGTCGGGCCACCTGAGGGCCTCGGTCGGCAGCGTGAGGCACGGGCGCCGCAGCCCGGAGACGAACGGCGCCGGCGCCGTCGGGTCGAGCCGGATCGGGGGAAAGACCCGCAGGCCGAGGTCGCGCGCGCACGCCTTGGCGAGACCGAGCGTCCGCGCGTCGACGACCGGCGAGGCGCGCGCCGCGCGGCGCCGCAGGGAAACCACGCCCGCCGCGTGGCGCGCCAGCACGATCGCCGCGCCGGCGACCCAAAGGGCGACGACGACGGTCGTCGCATCGCCCCCGAGGGCGGTCGCCGAAGCGCGACCGTCGGCGACGGCGACGTCGGCCTGAGCGCGCGTTCCCACCTCGACGTTCCAGCCCCAGCCCGCGAGCGAAAGCACGGGGGCCGCGAGAGCCGCCGCGACGCACGCCGCGGCGACGCGTCGGCGCCGGACGCTTCGCGTTGCGCCGGAGGCGAGCGCCGCGAGCCCCGCCAGCGTCGCGATTTCGCCCGACGCGGCGGCGAGAAGGAGGTCGGCGACGTCGAGCCTCACCGGCCCTCCCGCCGCGCCGCGTCGATGAGCGCGCGGAGCCGCGCGTGGTCCGCGTCGCTCAGCTTCGCGTCCGACGCGTCGAACAGGGCCGCCGCGGCGTCGACCGCCGATCCTCCGAAGAACGTGCGGACGAGTTGCTTCAACGCCGCCCGGCTCGCCTGCAGCGGCGTGCGCGCCGGCGTGTAGACGTCGTTCCGGCCTTCCCGTCGTTTTCGAAGCAGTCCCTTCGCGACCATGATCTGCAGCGTCGCGCGCACGGCCGAGTAGCTCGGCGGGTCGGGAATCCCCCCGAGGACTTCCCGTGCGCGGGCCGACCCCAGCCGATAGACGACGTCGAGCATCTGACGCTCGCGTCCGCTGCAACGGGCGATCTCGGAAGGGCTCATGGAGGCTCGGCGTTTCGGCCGCGCGGCGATCCTCGCACGAAGGAGGCCGCCGGCGCCAGGCGAAGTGCGAAATTTTTAGCAGCACCTCAGGCGCGCCGGCGGACGATTCTCCGCCCCGCCGCGCCGCCGCCGTCGCCGCGGCGGCCTGGGATCAGGGCGCGTCGGCCCCGTCCGACGAGGGAGCGCGCCTCGCGCGCGCCCGTAGCCGACGTACTTCGAATCGTCATGAACCGCCCCGTCGGCCGTCGAGGGCCGCGCCTGTCCTCCGTGTTGTGGTTGACGCTGTTCGTCGTCTGGGCGGCGACGGCGGTGCTCGCCCTGATGCACCGGCTGCCGCAGGGTTGATCGAGGCGTCGCGCCGCCCGGACGCCGTCAGCGCGCCGCGGCGCGCCCGTCGACGTCCGCCGCGCCGTCGCGCCGCGTCCAGCCGAATCGGAGCGGCGGCGTCTCTCCGGCGCGCTTCGCAAAGACCAAGCGGCACGCGGCGACGCAGTCCCCGCAGCGGACGCACTCCGCGTCGCCGTAGCGCGCCTCCGGGCCATCCTCGCCGGCGTCGACGGCGACGTCCTCGCCGAGCCGTTTCGGGTCGAGCAGGACGGGGCACACCGTCTCGCAGGCGCCGCAGCGCACGCACGCCGACGGGTCCTCGATGAACACGATGCTCACCGGCGGCCGCGAGGTGACGAGCCGGTAATAGAGCCCGATCGGGCAAGCGTGCAGGCAGACGCCGAACCGCCAGCGGAAGGCGTGGAGGAACCCTCCGATCGCGAGCGCGCCGAACGTCGCGAGCACGACGGCGCGCGCCGTCGCGCTCCCTTCCGCGAGCACGCGCGGATCGACCCACCAGGTCATCAACGCCGCGAGGAACGCCGCCACGAAGCCGGCGCCGAGGAGGTGACGTCCGAGCTTCCGACGCGCGCCGCGGACGCGGTCGACGTCTTCGCCGAGCCGGCTCACGTAGCCGATCGGGCACCCCCAGCCGCAGAAGAACCGGCCGACGATCATGTTCGTGAGGAAGGTGACCCCGTAGAGGATCGCCATCGCGACCACGAACCCTTTGAGCGCTTCGATGAGCGTCGCGGGCGCGCCCAGCAGGAGATGATTCCAGCGCCAGAGGTCGATGCGGAACCACCCCAGCGCCGGCGGAGCGGCGAGGATGACGAGCGACGCCGTCATCGTCGCCATGCGGAGGAGGTGCGCGCCCCGCGAGCGGTTCAGCGTCGCGGCGAGGATGCGCACGCGGTCTTTGGAGGAGAGGGTCAGCACTGCGGACGCCTTCCGGCGGCGGACGTCACCGCGCCGGCGCCGCGTCGCGGCAGCAGACGGGGCGGCC
>DASPNK010000345.1:0-4710 GCA_035626575.1 Planctomycetota bacterium
TCGGGTTTCTTGCCTTGATTCCCGTGGGATTTCGACGGCGCCGCGTTTGCGGTCCATGGACGGCGAGATCCGTGCGGCGCTCTCTCGAGCCCGTGCGACCAACGTCGAGCCCGAGCGCCGCCGAGGCGGACCGGACGGCGACTCAAAGGAGTGTTGCGGACATGAGGCATGGAGCGATCACGGGAGTCCTCGGGGCTCTCGCCGCCGCAGCGGCGCTGTCGGGATGCGGCAGCGGCGGCAACGGCGGTTCGGTGCAGCCCGGGACGAGCGCGTTCGTCGCCGGCAGCGGCACGGTGGGTACGGGCGAGCTGCAGTTCATGGCGCCGACGGGTTCGGCCCCGAACTGCCAGGCCCGTTTCTTTTTGAACTCGAGCATCTACTTCGATTTCTCGGCGCCGGTTTCGCCTTCGTCGCTCCCCAACTTCGCCACGGGCGGTCAGGGGCCCGCCGACGGGTCGATCCGCATCGTGTCGGAGAAGGACGACCTCGGAAATCAGGTGCTCGATCCGAACACCGGGCAGCCGGCGCCGCCCATCGCGGCGATCGGCAGCTTCTCGGTCATCGACCGCCCCGGGTTCCCCCCCGGCAACCAGCAGCGCGTGGTCTTCGCGCCGGTGCCGCCGAGCAATCCGGCTGCGACGTGCGCGTCGGGCTTCTTCGCCAACCGCACTTATGACGTCGTCCTCGTGCAGGGCCCGCTCCAGCCTTCGCTCGTCGTCGGCGGGCAGCCGCTCCAGATCGCCGCGACCGGGTGCTTCAAGACGTGCGCGTGCGACCCGCTGAACGGCAACTCCACCGCCGAGTGCGGCGGAATCGCGTTCGCCGATCCGGTCCCCGGCGCGCCGTTCGTCATCTCCACCACGCCCGCGGCGGGTTCTCCCGCGCCGGCGCCGATCGACCCGGCGTCGATCGTCGGCAACAAGATCAGCATCCACGTCAGCGAGCCGATGAAGCCGGTCGGCATCAACCCGGCCAACATCATCATCCGCAACGCGGCGACGGGCGCGCAGGTGCCCGGCACGGTGGCGTTCATTCAGACCGGCACGATCCCCGGCCTGACCACCGGCTCGATCATCGAGTACACGACGACGCAACCGCTCACGAAGGGCGTGACCTACGAAATCGCCTTCGGAACGGGCGTGACGGACTTCGGCGGCAACCCGCTGCAGACGTCGCCGCTCGGCGCGGGCGGGCCGCAACTGCTCTTCCAGACCATCGCGGCGACGACGTGCCCCGGCTCGCCGTTCGTCGAGGGCTTCGACTCCATCGCGAACAAGGCGGGCGAGTCGGGCGCGTTCGTGTGGAACACGTCGGGCACGGCCAGCGTGACCTATCCGCTCAACGAAGTCGGCGACGGCTCGGACGGCGCGGTCACGGTGAGCGGCGTCACGGCGACGTTCTTCGACACCAACCAGACGATCACCGTCGGCGGCAACCCGGTGAGCCGTCAGGGCAAGTGGAACTTCACCAGCTTCACGGTGAACGCCGGCGCCACGGCGCGCTTCCACGGCCCGTGGCAGGTGCATCTGCGCTCGCAGGGCATCGTGACGATCAACGGCAACGTCAACGCCAACGCGGGCGCGACGACGACGCCGGTGGTCGGCCAGACGTGGGAGCAGGGCGCCAAGCCCGGCGTGCTCAATAACGGCGCCGGTCCGCCCGTGTCGCCCAACACCGTGACGGCCGCGGCCGGCAACGGCGGCGGCGGCGACGGCGGCAAGGCGTCGAACGCGGAATCCACCAACGGCGGCATCGCGATCCGGTCCAACACCGGCGACGACGGCCAGGGCCCGCGCGTCAACGGCCAGCCGAACACCAGCGTCGCGGACGCGTCGTACGCGGGCGGCCAGGGCGGCGACGGCGGCAACTTCCCGCAGAGCTTCCCGGGCGAGCTCGGCGGCCTGGGCGGCGCAGGCGGCACCGCGGCGACGATCGGCGAGAACGGCTTCCCGCGCACGAGCGTGGCGGCCGGCTGCAACCCGATTACGACCGTCACGGCGCCGGCCTACATCGCGCAGGCGCGGCCGGTCACCTCCTTCTGGGCGATGCCGATCTCCGTGCAAACCGGCGGATCGGGCGGCGGCGGCGGCGGCGACAAGTTCGAGACGGCGAACATCCCGAACAACGACGACCAGGGCGGCGCCGGCGGCGCGGGCGGCGGTTCGATCCGCGTGTCCAGCGTCGGCACGCTGACCGTCGGCAGCGCGGGCGTCATCGCCTGCAACGGCAGCCAGGGCGCGATCGGCTCGTCCGCCAACCAGGCGGGCCACGGCGGGTCGGGCTCGGGCGGCCAGATCTGGCTGCAGACTTTCAGCAACCTGTCGCTCACGGCGACTTCGGGCCTGCAGGTCATCGGACCGACCCGCGTCCAGGCCGGCCTCGCGCAGGGCTGCAGCAACGCGGCCTCGGGCGGCGGCGGGCAGGGTCTCGTGCAACTCGAGTTCGGGTCGGGTTCGGCGCCCACCGCGTTCGCGCTCAGCGCGAACGCGGTGCAGGGCACCTTCCCCTTCCCGTTCGCGACCAACGTGACGGGCGAGCTTCTGTCGAACTTCTTCGACACGCAGTCGTTCAACCCGGACTTCACGAGCATCACGGAGCTCAAGACGACCACGCCCGGCGCGGTCCTCGAGATCTCCTATGAAGGCGCGTTCGAGACGGTGACGGGCGGCAGCCCGGACCTCACGACGCTGAAGTCCACGGTGGGCGGCGTGTCGGGCGGCGCGAAGATCACGGCCGCGAACGCGGCGACCGAACTCGACGGCTATCGGTACATCCGGTTCCGCGCGTCGGTGACTTATCCGTCGCCGCCGACCACGACGCCGACCACGCCGCTCCCGTCGATCGACTCCATCACCATCAACTTCAACAAGCCGTGCCCTTGACGCCGGCCTGACCGAAGCGCCCTCGGCGGCGCTTCGCGATCGAGAAAACGCGCGCCCCTCGGCGCGCGTTTTTCTTTGTACGGCGCGGTTCCCGCCGCGACGCCCCTCGCTCGCCGCGCCCGCTCGGGCCGGATCCGGCCGGGCGTCGATATAAGGGACCCATGCAGGAGACCAAGCCCCGCGAGCGCGACGGCCGTGCGTTGCTGAACCGACTGTGGCGCCAGGCGCACCGCCGCGCCGACTGTGAGGGCCTTCGCCAGGCGTTCGTGGAGAACCTGCGGTTCCGACTCGGCGTGAAGCCCGACCACGCCGGGCCGCGCGACTTCTACGCCGCCCTCGCGTACACGGTGCGCGACCTGCTGATCGAGCGGCTCCAGGAGGCCGACCGCGGCTTCGCCCGCAACGACGAGAAAATCGTCTGCTACCTGTCGATGGAGTACCTCATCGGCCGGCTTCTGCTGAACAACCTCATCAACCTCGATCTGCTGACCGACGCCGAAGAGGCGCTTCGCGGCCTCGGGTTGTCGCTGCCGGAGCTCTCCGAGGTCGAACCGGAGGCCGGGCTCGGCAACGGCGGCCTCGGCCGCCTCGCGGCGTGCTTCCTCGACTCGCTGGCGACCCACGGCTACCCCGCGGTCGGGTACGGGATCCGCTACGAGCACGGCATGTTCCGCCAGGAGATCGTCGAAGGGCGGCAGGTCGAGCGGCTCGACAACTGGCTCCGCTACCCGAACCCGTGGGAGATCCCGCGCCCCCACGCCACCGTCGCGGTGTCGTTCTACGGCGAGGTCGCCGAAGCGCGCGACGAAGCCGGCGCCTTCCGGCCGCGCTGGACCGGCGCCAAGACCGTGGTCGGCGTGCCGTTCGACACCGCCGTCGTCGGCTACGGCGGCCGCGGGTTGAGCTTCCTCCGGCTCTGGACCGCCAAATCGCCGTCCGAGCTCGATCTCGACCTCTTCCAGCGCGGCGACTACCTCGGCGCCGCGGAAGACAAGGCGCTCAGCGAGTCGATCACCAAGATCCTCTACCCGAACGACGCCTCGTCGCAGGGGCGCGAGCTCCGGCTCTGCCAGGAGTACTTCTTCGTCGCCTGTTCGGTGCACGACCTCCTGCGTCGCTTCCGGGAGCGGCACGCCGACTTCGATCGCCTGCCCGACCAGGTGGCGATCCAGCTCAACGACACCCATCCGGCGCTGGCCGTCCCCGAGCTTCTGCGCGTGCTGGTCGACGAACACCACCTGCCGTGGGAGAAGGCGTGGGACCTCGTCCGGCGCACCTGCGGATACACCAACCACACGCTCCTGCCGGAGGCGCTCGAAAAGTGGCCGGTCGCGTTGTTCGCCCGCGTCCTGCCCCGGCATTTCGAGCTGGTCCGGGAGATCGACCGCCGGCTCGGCCTCGAGGTGCGGGCGCAGGTCCCCGGCGACGACGGCGTGCTCGAGCGGACGTCGCTGTTCGAACGCGGCGAGACGGAGCACGTCCGCATGGCCCACCTCGCGGTGGCGGGATCGCATCACGTCAACGGCGTGTCGCGGCTCCACTCCGCGCTCCTGCGCGCGCGGCTTTTCCCCGACTTCGAGAAGCTGCGGCCGGGCCTCTTCGGCAATCAGACCAACGGCGTGACCCAGCGGCTGTGGATCCTCAAGGCGAACCCGCGCCTCGCCGCGCTCCTCGACCGGGAAGTCGGCCCCGACTGGCGTACCGACCTCGACCTCGTCGCGCGACTCGCCGACCGCGCCGACGACCCGGCCTTCGGCGCCGAGCTCGCGGCGATCAAGCGCGCGAACAAGGTCGACGCGGCGCGCTTCGTGCGCGAAAAGACCGGCGT
>DASPNK010000346.1:0-6223 GCA_035626575.1 Planctomycetota bacterium
GGGCTGCTCGACGCGAACGGCGCGATGGTTCTGAGCTTCCCGTTCCCGAACCTCGGAGTCGTCGTTTACGGCGTCGCTACCGAGTACCAGGCGCCGTCGTACACGCACAGCCGCTCGGCGCCGCCGCTGGCGTTCGGCATCTGAGGACGCCGCACGCCGCGCGCCGGTTCGCCGGCGCGCCGCGGAGGCGCGACGTCGCCATGAGGCGGCGTCGCGTCGTCGACCGTTCAGCGCGAACGGTTCCCGCCGTGGTCGTGCGCGGGATCGCGCTTGACGTCGGGGTTCGGGTCGCGACGGACGTCCCGGTCCAGGTCACGGTTCGCGTCGCGGTTCGGATCGCGGTTCACGTCACGGTTCGGATCGCCCGCCGTCGCCGCCAGGCGTTTCGCCAGCTCGAGGTGGTGGGCGACGTGCGACCGCGTCTCGGTGAAGTGACGCTTGAGCTCTTCGCTCGTCGCCGCCGGGATCAGCTTCGAGTCGATGAGCTCGAGGCCTTCCTGGTGGTCTTTGACCATGTGATCGAGGTAGGCGCGCTGAAAGGCGTCGCCGTCGAGCGCCGCGTACGCGGCGAGCGCTTCGGCGCCCTTCTTCCGCAGCTCTTCGACCGCTTTCGTCTCCAGCGGCGCGACCTTCGCGCTCAAGCCGAGCTTCATCGTCTGGTCGAGATTCAGGCCGTGGTCGCGCACCATCTGACGCGCGAAATCCATGGCCGCCTGGCCCGTGTTCTTCTTCAGCGTCAGATTCGCGGCGCCGATCTCGCCTTCGTTCAGCGCGATCAGGAGCCCGAGGGCTTCCCCTTCCGCTGAGAACTGCGCGCCCGGCTCGCGGTCGTCCATGCGTCGCCCCGTGATCGACCCGTCGCGCACCGGCGCGCCCTCGATCGTCGGGCGATCGAGATCGCCGGCCGCTTTCGGGTCAGCTTCGGGCTGGAACTGGAGCGACTCGAGCAGCGGCGACTTCTTACCCTGCGTCTTGGCCTCGACGATGATGCGCGAGAACTCGGCGCGCGCGCGCTCGGCGTCGATGCCGCCCGAGGCGATGCGATGGGCGAAGTTGAGCGCGAGGATGTTCGCTTCCTCCTTGTCGCAACGCGCGGACACGCAGCCCGACGTCCGGTCGACGGTGATGCTGCCGTCGAACTTCGAGATCTCCGCCACGCGGTCGACGGGGACGCGCATCGACACCGTCGACTTCAGGAAGTCGACGTGCGGCTTCGGGAAGTCGTGGGGCGTCTCCTCGGTGGAGACTTCGATGCACTTCCAGGGGCCGGCGTTTTTCCAGGCGATCAGGTCGTCGGACACGACGTCCGGTTCGCCGTATTTCGCGGCGAGCTTGCGCACCGCGAGCTTCGGCTGCGCCGGCCAGTTCGCCGCCAGCCGCTCGACGGCCGCCGCGCCGAACTCTCCGCGCGGGAACCTCCCGCGGCCGACGTCGTCGCGCCCGAGGTCGCGGCGCGCGCCGCGCAGCTCGTAGCCGTCGCCGACCTTCCGGAACGTCTCGCCGAAGCTCACCAGGCGTTCGTCGCCCGGCTGCGGGCTTTTGACCACGCATTCCGCGGCGCAGCGGTTCGCGGCCTCGACCGCGGCGTGTACGGCGACGTCGGCCAGCGGACTGTTGCGCGCGGCGAGCCGCAACGCGACGTCGGACAGCTCGGAGAAGTCGCGCGCGGCGACCACGGCCGGATGCTCGCGACCTTCCATGCCCGCCGCGACCGGGCGCTCGCGGGCCATCTTCTCGCACTCGGCGCGGGCCTCGCGCAGCCGACGCAGCAGGTCGGCGTCGACGGTCGCCCCCGCGCGCTCGCCGCGCAGGCCGCCGCGCGGATCGTCCTGTTGCGCCGCGACGGGCGCCGCCGTCGCCGCCAATGCGCACGCCAACAATCCCGTGAGAACTCGACTCATGAATAGCGCTCCTCGTGACGGCGGATCGCCCCGCACGAGAAGCCGCGACGTCCTGAAGGGGGACGCGACGAGAACGCGACGTCGGCGCGGCGCATCGCGCCGTCCGCCCCATAGAAAGGCGGAACCCGGGCGCATCGGGCGCCTGCGGCGATCGTCGCGCTGCGCGCGGCGCGCGGGCCTTGGGCGGCCCGGCGCGCGGAGTTGGCGCACCGCGGTGCGCGGAAGTTCCGCCGCGATTCCCGGGGGGGCGGACGACCGCGCGCGCCGCGGCGCGCGCGGTCGTCGTCGGGCGCGCGGCGGTCGGCGCGCGCCCGACGGGGGTTCACATCGCGTCGATGATCGCCGTGCCGAACTCGCTGCACTTGAGCAGCTTCGCGCCCGGCATCTGTCGCTCGAGGTCGTAGGTGACCGTCTTGTTGCGGATCGCGCGCTCGAGGCCGTTGAGGATGAGGTCGCGCACCTCGGTCCAGCCGAGGTACTCGAACATCATCACGCCCGAGAGGATGACCGAGCCCGGGTTGACCTTGTCCTGCCCGGCGTACTTCGGCGCCGTGCCGTGCGTGGCCTCGAAGACCGCCGCCGCCGAGCCGATGTTGGCGCCCGGCGCGAGGCCCAGGCCGCCCACCTGCGCCGCGCAGGCGTCCGACAGGTAGTCGCCGTTGAGGTTCGGCGTCGCGATGACCTGGTACTCGTCCGGGCGCAGCAGGATCTGCTGGAACATCGCGTCGGCGATGCGGTCGTTCACCAGGATCTTGCCCGTCGGCGTCTTGCCGCCGTGGTCGTCCCACAGCTCCTGCTCGGTGACGACGTAGTCGCGGAACTCGGTCTTCGCGACCTCGTAGCCCCAGTCGCGGAAGGCGCCTTCGGTGAACTTCATGATGTTCCCCTTGTGCACCAGCGTGACCGTCCGCTTCTTGTTGCGGATCGCGTGCTCGATCGCCATGCGCACGAGGCGCTGCGAGCCGTGCTTCGACATCGGCTTGATCCCGATGCCGGAGCCTTCGCGGATGGGCTTCTTCTTCTTCGAAAGGAACTCGTCGTTGAGGAACTTGATGACGCGGTCGGCCTCGGGGCTGTTCGCCGCCCACTCGATGCCCGCGTACACGTCTTCGGTGTTCTCGCGGAAGATCGTGACGTCGAGCTTGCCGGGGTCCTTCACCGGCGCGGGAACGCCTTCGAACCAGCGGACGGGCCGCACGCAGGCGTAGAGGTCGAGTTCCTGGCGGAGCGCGACGTTGATCGAGCGGATGCCTCCGCCGACCGGCGTGGTGAGCGGCCCCTTGATCGCCACGCGGTACTGCTTGATCGCGCGCAGCGTGTCTTCGGGCAGCCAGACCGCGCCCTGGTACTTCTCGTTGGCCAGCTCGCCGGCGAAGACCTCGAACCACTCGATGCGGCGGCGGCCGCCGTAGGCCTTCTTCACCGCCGCGTCGAAGACGCGCTGCGAGGCCGCCCAGATGTCGGGGCCGGTGCCGTCGCCGCGGATGAACGGGATGATGGGATCCTCGGGGACCACGAGGCTCGAGGCCGTTCCCGAGATCGGCGTGCCCTTCTGGGGCGGAACGAGGCGGTCGTACTGCGTCACGGCGGCTCCTTCGCGATGAGGTCTTAGGCGAAGACGATCCGGGCGCGCGGAGGCGGGGATTCGTGCGGATTCGAACGGAGAAGGCGCCGGCGCCGGCGCCGACGGCCGCACGTCGCGAGCCCGGAGCGCGGTACCTTATCCGCGCGCCGGGGCGATCCAACGCCGCGCGCCGGGAGAGGCCTCCACGCATGTTTTCCGACGTTTGCGACCGTCGTCCGTCTCACGCCGGGCGCCTCCGCCGCCTCGTGGGCGCGGGGTGCGCCGCGCTGTGTCTGACCGCCGCGGCGTCCGCGCAGGTCGTTCTCCGCGTCGCGGCCGACGGCCCGCCCCGCACGCTCGATCCGGCGCAGGCGCTGGACCCGCTCCACTACCGGTACCTGGCGCAGATCTACGAGGCCCCGCTCGAGTGCGTCGTCGACGACAAAGGCCTGCTCGACGTGCGCCCCGCGCTGTGCGAACTGACGTCGCTGTCGGCGGACCTGAAGACCCTCCGCCTGAAGGTCCGGCCCGGCGCCCGCTTCCACGACGCCGACTGCTTCGAGGACGGCAAAGGCCGCGACGCGACGGCGCGCGACGTCGCGGCGTCGCTGCTCCGCCACGCGGATCCCGCCGTCGGCTCGCCCGCGTGGCCCCTCTTCATGGAAGGCCGCTTCGTCGGCGTCGACGCCTGGCGCGATGCGGCGAAAGCGCAGCGCGGCGTCGACTACGAAGCGTTTCCGGAGGGCGTTCGCGTCGAAGGCGACGAAGTGGTCCTCGAGCTCGTCGAGCCTTATCCCGCGCTTCGAGCGCTGCTGTCGCAGCCTTGGGCGTTCGTCATGCCGTTCGAAGCGGCGCGCGGCTACGGCGGGCCGCCGGCGGAGAAGCCGGTGGGGACGGGACCCTTCCGCTACGCAGACGCCGACCGCGCCCGCGTGCGGCTGACCAGGCATCCGGGGTACCGCATCGCCGGCAAACCTGCGGTCGACGAGCTGCGGTTCGAGTTGACGCCCGACGCCGACGCCGCCGCGACGCGGTTCCTCGCGGGCGACCTCGACGCCCTCGAGATTCTTCCCGCCGGCGAGAAGCGGTTCCTCGACCACCGGCAGGAGCTCCTCGCCGAACATCGGGTGAAGGGGCGCACGCTGGTCGACGGCGTTCCGCTCTCCGTCAGCTACCTCGTCTTCAACGCCGCGTCGCCGTTGTTCGCCGACGCGGCGCTCCGCCGCGCGGTGATGCTCGCCGTCGACCGCGCCGCGCTGGCGAAAGCGCTGCTCGGCGAGCGCGCGCTTCGCGCCGATTGCGCGCTGCCGCCGACGTTTCCGGAGGCCGGCGCGCTCGCGGCGCAGTCGTGGCCCGACGGCGCCAGGAACCTCGCCAAAGCGGCGGCGACGCTGAAGGCCGCCGGGCGCGACGCGGCGGGCGTGCCGCCGTTCGTCGTCGACGTCCCCGGCGGCGACGGCGACCCGCGCGCCGAGAAGGCGGGCAAGCTGCTCGTCGCCCAGCTCAAGGAGGCGGGGTTCCGCGCGACGCTGCAGTCGAAGCCGTTCTCCGACTTCGCGGACCGCGCGGGGCGCGGCGAGTTCTCCCTCGCCTGGACGGCGTGGTTCGCCGACTATCCCGATGCGGAGAACTTCCTGCTCCTGTTCCGCAGCGACCGCGCGGGGCACGGGCGTTGGGAGTCGAACTGGGGCCGCTTCGCCGACGACAAGGTCGACGCGCTCTACCTCGACGTCGCCGCGCGGCTTCCGGGCAAAGAGCGGCTGCTGGCGGCGGGGGAGCTGTTGACGCGCGTCCGCGACCTCGCGGCGTGGGTCCCGATCGCGTACCCGCGCGGGCTGCTGATCCTCAACAAAGGCGTGCGCGGGATGACCATCAATCTGATGAACTGGTCGTACCGCGACGCGGTCAAGGGATGACGGCGGACGACGCCGTCAGCGAGGCGGGCGTCCGGACGCGGTTCGCGGTGCGCCGTCTCGCGGAGCCGCCCGTGCGGTACCCCGAGCACGACGCCCTCGTCCGCTGGTGCGAGATTTTCGACGCGGAGGGGCTCGCGCCGGTCGAAGGCGGCGCGAGCGCCGGCAACCTCAGCTTCCGCACGCCGCGCGGGTACGTGATCACGCCGACGCGGTCCCGCCTGAAGCGCGGCCTCGTCTGGACGGATTTCCCCGAAGTCGCGGGGGAGGATCTCGAAGCGTTCGCGCTCGACGTCCTCGGGCCCGCCACGCCCTCGTCGGATGCGTTCCTCCACGGCCGTATCTACGCGCGGCGCCCGGACGTGGGCGCGGTCTTCCACGGCCACGACCCGCTCGTTCTCCGGCATGCCGATCGCATCGCGCAGGCGTTCGGCGCCCCGACCACGCCGGAGGCGCGCCTCTTCGGCACGCGGCGCGACGCCGAGGAGACCGCGGCGGCCCTCGGCGAGGCCGGCTACGTCGTCCGCCGGGGACACGGCTTCGTCGCGACGGGCCGCACTCCCGACGAGGCCGGGGCGCTGGCGCTGGCCGTCCGGCGCTTCGTGGTCGAATTGGGCTGATTGCGGCGCAAACCGCGGGATTCCGCGGAGCCGGGCGGGGTCGGGTGCGTTAGGTTGCGTTCGGTCGGAGCGAAGAGGCTTCCCCTATGGCTTACGTCACCTGTCCCACGTGCGGCGCCGAGCTCGACATCGACGTTCCCGGCGGCGTGGAGTTCGATTGCGGCGCGTGCGGCGCCGCGATGGTCATGCCGGACCTCGCGCCCCCGCCGGTCGCCGCGCCGCGCG